>JBOIBD010000096.1:0-8963 GCA_050739415.1 Gammaproteobacteria bacterium
CGTCGGCTGCGCTGTAATCTGCGCATCACCGCTGCTGTTGGTCACCGCCGTCGCTCCCGAAGGGAAACTCACGCCGCTGCCTGCAAAGATCACGGTCGTGCCCGATACTGCAGCGCCACTGGTAGTCTTCACAACCACTACCAAAGGATTGGCAAAGGAAGCGCCGACGACCGCGCTTTGGGCAGAGCCGGAGACAACCGCAATGCTGCCGGCTACTGCTGCGGTGCCAGTCTCCGAGAATCTAGTGCTCAATCCTTCTGTGCTTGCTGTCACCGTGAGCGCGCCAGCGGCCGTCGGCTGCGCTGTAATCTGCGCATCACCGCTGCTGTTGGTCACTGCCGTCACCCCAGAGGGAAAACTCACGCCGCTGCCCGCGAAGGTCACAGTCGTGCCCGATACCGCAGCGCCACTGGCAGTCTTCACCACCACTACCAAAGGATTGGCAAAGGGGGTGCCTACCACCGCGCTTTGGCCAGAGCCGGAGACAACCGCAATACTACCCGCTGCCATTCCGCCTGGATTCACCGTTATTGTTGCGGTTGCATGAGCGCCATCGGCATACACGTCTATCGGAACCACGGTTGTGGCCG
Organism: Gammaproteobacteria bacterium; assembly: GCA_050739415.1. Taxonomy (GTDB): domain Bacteria; phylum Pseudomonadota; class Gammaproteobacteria; order Natronospirales; family REEB76; genus REEB76. The sequence goes on from JBOIBD010000096.1 coordinate 591, forward strand.
CCACCTGAACTGTCGTAAACGCGCTGGTGACGGTCCCGCTGGATCCGGCCACCGATGGGATTTCGGGAATCGCGCTGAGGTTATTTGAATAGAACGCCACATCGTTGTACTGGTCGGACACCGGACTGGGTAAGCCGGAGACAGTAATAGAGCCGCTGTTCGGTGCGGCCACGGTAGCCGTATAGCTCAGAGTCAAAGTGGGGGGAGTACCGACGCGTGGATAACTGTAGGCACCTGCGTCCATCATCACCCCCGCGGGAGCAGGACGAGCCACCATGCCGGTTGGGACAACAAATTCGTATACAGCCAGCGCTTTGGGATCGGACATGCCGGTGTTGTCGGTGGGCGGATACATCCCCGCTCCAATCGCCGCTGCTCCTGATATCAGGTGGTAATCATAATGCGTCGGATCAACAAAGAGCTCGGCCAGATTCGCGGCCGTGTTGGCTATGACAACGTTGTTATGCAAGATGGCGAGAGACGAGTTGGTAGGCTGTTGCGGCTGACCACCAACAGTCGCGCCGAGAAAGATATTGTTTTCAAACACCGGCGCGACCGTCAACGGGTCACCTTCACCTGCCGGGGGTGCGGGACACGGGTTCTGGTTGCTGTAGCACTCGATGTTCACGAAGTCCGGGTAACCTGTGTTGGCGCTACTATTGATCACCGTGTTATTGATGAAATGCAAATCCTCATTGGGCGGACCATATGCTGGAGAGCTTGTAGAGCTGTCATCGTCCGGCGTCCGCCATATGATAAAAGCTTTGTTACAGCAGCTGGTCGCGCCTCTTTCGAAGATGGTACCAACGATATAAGTGCTCCCACCCTGCGGCAACTCCATCATGAAGTTGCCCATACCGTTCGGATCGGTAATCAAATCGTAGAGGATGTTGTTGTACGTGGCGCGGCTCTTCACCTCTTCGCCCTGGTTGGAATCATGCGACCACGAATACCGCAGGGTGAAGTCCAAGTTACCGCCGTAGCCGATATAGGTGTTGTGGTCGTATCCGCCACCGTTGCCATCGTGGTACAGCTCGTCATACTGTAACGTGATATAGGGTGTAGCCGAGTACCACTGATAGGCACTGGTAGGCGCAGTAATGTTGTCGCTCAGAATGCCATCGGCGCAATCGTGGATGTAGCTGCGCTGCACTATCAGGTTGCCGCCATCGGGTGCCGCGGTGGTGCCGGACTCCACTCGCAAGGCGGCGGCATTGTCGCTAGCTCCCGGCGCGACGTTACGAAACTCGATGTTATCTATCACGATGTCGTGGCCGTCAACGTCCCACATGGCCTTGGCATACGACTCACCGGTTCCATCCATGATTGGGCGTCCATTAACGCCGGAAATGGTCAGGTCATTGTTGTTGATGACACATTCACCTTCTTTGTATGGAACGCCGCCATTGGCGTCAATCAACACAGTGTCGTTATCCGAGAGATGGGCAAATGCGGCGCACGGGGTAGGATATTGCCCAGTAGGGCCTACTGTGACCGTGGCGGCGTGAGCAAACGATGCGCTCACGATTAATAGGAGCAATATCAGCGTGGGATTCATGGAAAAGAATTTCATGGTTGGGCTCCCGTTTGAAGCATCGTTCCTGCGCGTCCTATTATTCAGATGGATTTGAATACAGCGGCTGAAACCAGATCAATCTAAAGCCGCAGGACCTTGCAACCGGATGTGTGCATCAAAGTAATCAGTTTAATCTTTGAACTATATATATCTTCTATTTCAGGGATTGACCTTGCATCGGCTGATTCATACCGTTTATCCGGGGATAGAAGCTGAAAAGAAAGCATCGAGATCTATTCAAGCTCGTAATGTTCGTGTGCCGCCAGCTTCGAAAGCTGTCTGGCCCGGTCTCTAGCCAAGTTCCACACCAGCAAACCTACCTTGCTGATATTCGGTAAATCCATCATGGCATAAGCACTATGGCCAGTCTGCTCGTCGTGTCTAACGTATCTAACCATCTGGCCCAGATACATCCGATCAAATTTTAGACCGGTAAGTTTCTGCATCTGGGCTTCGGCCTGATTCGTTTGCTCGGCTTGCCGTGTGCGCCCAGAAATTGTATGTGAAAATTCTTGGGTATAATTTGGCACTAGTAGCTTCATCTGGCCCACAATCATCCGATTCTCGAGGATTACCTGATCCGCAAATGCCCTGATATTGGTATCGCGACTGTTCTTCAGAGCAAGCTGACTGAGCTTGATTTCTAACTTGCAGTTGCTGCGAATACTGGCCGAGATGGATTGTTCGATAAACTTCACATTATTTTGCGGTGCCTCAGGTCCATTAGTCTGGGTGTTAGGTATCAAGTCGTGTGGATTTCCGGTGCCATACTGCGCCCCAGTTGTTGAACCAACTGTCGTCTGAGCCGGAAGTGCAGATGATGTAAGCAGGAGCACGAATATTAAAGATATGAACTTCGAGATACCGATAATTTTCAATCTCATTTAAAAAATTCCAGCTTTTGTATTATTCAACTGAATATTTTTTACGCAAAAGCAATCCAGAAAGTATCGGGTTCACTCGACTGTGACAGATTTAGCCAGATTCCGCGGCTTGTCCACATCGGTGCCGCGCTGCAACGCCGTGTGGTAGGCCAGTAGCTGCACCGGGATGGCATGCACGATAGGTGAAAGGATACCTACGTGCCGCGGTGTACGGATCACATGCACGCCTTCACTCTCGGCGAAATGGCTGTCCAGATCAGCAAACACGAACAGCTCGCCACCCCGGGCGCGCACTTCCTGCATATTGGATTTCACTTTTTCCAATAGCGTGTCATTGGGTGCGATCACCACCACCGGCATGTCCTTGTCCACCAGCGCCAGCGGGCCATGCTTGAGTTCGCCAGCGGGATAGGCTTCCGCGTGGATGTAAGTGATTTCCTTGAGCTTCAATGCACCTTCCAACGCGATGGGATAGTGGATACCGCGCCCCAAGAACAACGCATGCTGTTTTCTGGAAAACAACTTGGCCCATTCCAGGATTTGCGGTTCCAGATTCAATGCATGCTGCACGCTCCCCGGCACATGCCGCAGGCTTTCGATGTAGGCCGTGAGTTTCTCCGCATTCAGCAAGCCGCGTTGTTTGGCGAGAGTGCAGGCAAAAATAAACAGCGCGATCAACTGCGTGGTGAAGGCCTTGGTGGAAGCCACGCCGATCTCGGCGCCGGCGCGGGTGTAGAACACCAGCCTGGAGGCGCGTGGGATGGCGCTCTCCTGCACATTGCAGATGGACAGGGTCTTGTCGTGGCCCAATGATTTTGCGTGCTTCAAGGCCTCCATCGTGTCCAGAGTTTCGCCGGATTGCGAGATAGTGATAATCAATTGATTGGGGTTTGGCACTGAATCGCGATAGCGGTATTCGCTCGCAATCTCCACACTGACCGGTAATTTGGCGAGGCTCTCGATCCAGTAGCGTGCGGTGAGACCGGCATAGTAGCTGGTGCCAGCCGCCAGAATCTTGATTGCGCTGATGTCCTTGAGAACTGCGGCGGCCTGAGCGCCGAATAATTGTGGTATGAAGCCTTCCGCGATGACGCCTTCGATGGTGTCGGTTAAGGCATGGGGCTGCTCGTGAATCTCCTTTTGCATGAAGTGGCTGTACGGCCCTAATTCCATTGATGCCAGCGACACGTCGCTTTCATGCGTTTTGCGCTGCACTGTGTTCCCGTCACGATCCACGATACTGACGCGCTCGCGGCGCACTTCAGCAACATCACCGTCTTCCAGATAAATCACGCGGCGCGTGGCGGACAGCACTGCCGATACATCCGAAGCCACAAAGTTCTCGTCCTTGCCCAGACCGATCAGCAATGGACAACCCATGCGTGCGCAGATCAGCACCTCCGGTGCCTTGATGGACACCACACCTATGGCGTAGGCTCCTACTAACTCGCGCACTGCTTGTTGTGTGGCACGGAACAGATCGCCGGCTTGGGAAAAATAATAATGAATCAGGTGCGCAATGACTTCCGTGTCCGTCTGGGATTCAAACGTGTAACCGAGCTTGCGCAAACGCGTGCGTATATCCTCGTGGTTCTCGATGATGCCGTTGTGCACCACCGCGATCTCATCGTGCGAAACATGCGGATGAGCGTTGGGTTCAGTAACGCCGCCGTGGGTGGCCCAGCGCGTATGGCCGATACCAATGAAACCCTGTAGTTGTGCGGCATCCGCCCTACTCCGCATCTCGCTCACCCTTCCCACCGCACGCACACGGCGGATACCACCATTCAGCACAGCAATACCGGCCGAGTCATAACCCCGATATTCCAGGCGCTGCAAACCCTCCACCAGAATTGGCACCACGTCCCGTTTTGCCACCGCGCCGACGATTCCACACATAAGTCAGATCCTCTGCCTGATTAAAAGGGCGGCTTTGTCAATGGTGCTACCTTCCTTCCGCCTCAATTTCGTGCTGCGTTCTGCGTGCTGAGTACCGCGCAAGATTCTCTCGCTTCACGCAGCACGCAGTACCCAGTACCCAGTACCCAGTACCCAGTACGTAGCACTATGTCTTTTTTTGGGGCCGTTGCCAGCCCATCACGGTCTTCTGCTCGGCACGCCCCAGGGTCAGGGTGCCGGCCGGTGCGTCCCGCGCAATCACCGAACCTGCACCAATGGTCGCACCCGCGCCCACCGTCACCGGCGCCACCAGCGAAGTATTGGAACCGATGAAGGCATCGTCACCAATTACGGTGCGATGCTTGTTCACACCGTCAAAATTGCAGGTGATGGTACCGGCGCCAACATTTACTCCATGTCCGATGTCGGTATCGCCAAGATAGGCCAGATGATTCGCCTTGCTGTTTCTTCCGAGCCGGGTTTTTTTTACTTCCACGAAGTTGCCGATATGCACTTCGTCGGCCAGCTCAGCCTCGGGCCGGAGGCGCGCGAACGGGCCCACGCGCACCCGGGCACCGATGCGGGCGCCGTCCAGTACACAGTGAGCAAATACTTCGGTATCGTTGCCGATCTCGCAGTCCCGGATGGTTACGTTAGGCCCGATGCGTACCCTATTCCCCAGTTTCACCTGGCCTTCGAATACACAGTTGATGTCCAGGATCACGTCGCGGCCGCAACTCAACTCGCCACGCACATCGATGCGCGCCGGATCCCGCAGCGTCACACCTTGCTGCATGAGCACATCAGCATTGCGTTGCCTCAAAGTGGCTTCAGCCGCAGCCAGTTGCCGGCGGTCATTGACGCCGGCTACTTCACTTTCTTCCGCCACCAGGATGCCGGTTACCAAGATGCCTTCATTCACGGCCATGGGGATGACATCGGGCAGGTAATATTCCTTCTGTGCATTATGATTGTGCAGCTTGGCGAGCCAGGCGCGCAGCAGACTCGCTTTGCAAGCCAGGAGGCCGGTGCTGATCTCGTTGATATTGCGCTCGTCCGGTGTGGCGTCCTTGTCTTCAACGACACGCTGCACTTGACCCTCGGCATCACGCAGGATCCGCCCGTATCCAGCCGGATCGGCGAGACGCGCCGTGAGTACCGCGAGTTCACCGCGCTGCGCGCACACCGTCACAGCTTGCATGGTTTCGGTACGAACCAGTGGCACATCGCCATACAACACCAGTATGACGTGATCGTCAGGAATTTTCGGCAACGCCTGCACGACTGCATGGCCGGTTCCAAGTTGCTCGGGCTGTAGCACCCATTGCACCGGCAGATGCTTGAGTGCGTTAGGTACCTGCTCACCGCCATGACCGTAGACAACATGAATGCCGGCAGGCTTCAATGTTGCGGCGGTCTGCACTACGTGTTCGAGCAGCGTCTTGCCACCCAGAGGCTGCAAGACCTTGGGCAGATCGGAATGCATCCGTTTGCCCTGGCCAGCGGCCAGAATGATGATGCTTACAGGCATACTTGATAGAACCCGGTCCTGGGAATTTTAAGACCTGGGAATGATAGCTGAAATCTAGACGGTGCAGGCCGGCAGCGGTTTAATGTCCGCCGAGTTTCTTGCGGATGTGTTCCAGGGTTCTCAGGCGCGCAAGTGCCTCCACCAGTTCTGCCTGGGCGCGCACCATATCCACCACCGCTGATTGATTGGCGAGCGCTTCCTCAGCGCGGTGCTTGGCTTCCAGCGCCGCGGCTTCGTCGATGTCCTTGGCACGCAGCGCGGTGTCTGATAGTACCGTTACGTAATGCGGCTGGATTTCAAGGATGCCGCCGGATACGTAGAACACTGCTTCCTCGTCGACGCCAGTCTTGACGCGCACGCTGCCAGGTTTGAGGCGCGTGAGCAGCGGCGCATGCCGCGGCGTAATGCCGAGCTCACCCATCTCCGCCGGCGCGAACACCATTTCCGCGGTGCCGGAGTAGATCTCCTGCTCAGCGCTCACCACATCAACGTGAAAGGTCATAGCCATGCGTCCAAAGTTCCGTAATGATTACAGGGTCTTGGCTTTCGCCACGGCTTCGTCAATGGCGCCGACCATATAGAACGCCTGTTCCGGCAGGCTGTCGTACTCGCCGGCTACTATGCCCTTGAAGCCGCGAATGGTTTCCTTGAGGGACACGTATTTGCCAGGCGTACCGGTGAACACTTCCGCGACATGAAACGGCTGCGACAGGAAGCGCTGGATCTTGCGGGCGCGCTGCACCACCAGCTTGTCTTCTTCCGAGAGTTCGTCCATACCCAGGATCGCGATGATGTCCTTCAATTCCTTGTAGCGCTGCAACACCGCCTGCACACCGCGCGCGGTATCGTAGTGCTCCTGACCGATGACGTTCGGATCCAACTGACGTGATGTGGAATCCAGTGGATCCACCGCCGGATAAATGCCGAGTGAGGCGATATCGCGCGACAGTGTGACGGTGGAGTCCAGGTGCGCGAAGGTGGTGGCGGGTGACGGGTCGGTCAGGTCATCCGCCGGCACATACACGGCTTGGATTGAGGTAATTGAACCCTTCTTGGTGGACGTGATGCGCTCCTGCAGTACGCCCATTTCCTCTGCGAGCGTGGGCTGGTAACCCACCGCCGAAGGCATGCGACCCAATAGCGCGGATACCTCGGTACCGGCGAGCGTGTAACGGTAGATGTTGTCTACGAAGAACAAGATGTCGCGGCCCTCGTCGCGGAAATATTCAGCCATAGTCAGGCCAGTCAGGGCGACGCGCAGACGGTTGCCCGGCGGTTCGTTCATTTGACCGTACACCATCGCAACTTTCGAATCGTTCAGACTCTTGAGGTTGATGACGCCGGATTCCGCCATCTCGTGATAGAAATCATTACCTTCGCGAGTGCGTTCGCCTACGCCGGCAAACACCGATAGACCGGAATGTTCCTTGGCAATATTGTTGATGAGCTCGAGCATGTTCACGGTCTTGCCCACGCCGGCGCCGCCGAACAAGCCGACCTTGCCGCCTTTGGCGAAGGGGCAAAGAAGGTCAATGACCTTGATACCAGTTTCCAGCAGATCGGTAGAGCCGGATTGCTCTTCATAGGAAGGCGCTTTGCGGTGTATGGCCCAATGGTGTTCGGCCTTCACCGGACCAGCTTCGTCTACCGGGTCGCCCAACACATTCATGATTCGCCCCAAGGTGCTTTTGCCGACCGGCACCGAGATCGGCGCGCCGGTATTCTTCACCTTGAGTCCGCGCTTCAGGCCCTCGGAAGAACCCATGGCGATGGTGCGCACTATGCCGTCACCGAGTTGCTGCTGCACTTCGAGCGTGAGCCCGCCGTCTTCCAGTACCAGCGCATCATAAATCCCAGGGATGGCGTCGCGCGGAAATTCCACGTCCACCACCGCGCCGATGACTTGTACGATTTTTCCAGAACTCATGTGTTAATCCTCAACAAAAATCTGAATTCAGATTTGAATCGCGACAGATACCGTCGCTCCTACCAAATCCACGCATTGCATTCGCTGGTGAGGAAGAATCCTCTCGCCTCACGCCTCACCCCTCACTTTCTTCACACCGCCGCCGCGCCACCGACGATTTCCGCCAGCTCTTTCGTGATGGACGCCTGGCGTGCCTTGTTGTAAGCCAGTTGCAACTCGCCGATCAAATCACCTGCGTTATCAGATGCCGACTTCATGGCCACCATGCGTGCGGCTTGTTCGCAGGCCACATTCTCCACTGCGCCCTGATAAACCTGTGATTCCACATAGCGCGTCAACACGCTGTCCAGCAGTTCGCGCGCCTCCGGTTCGTAGATGTAATCCCAGTGTGCCTGCAACTCGGGATCCTCGATGCCCTGCACCGGCAGCAACTGGCTCACGACTGGCTTCTGGCTCATGGTGTTCACGAACACGTTGTTCACCAGGAACACGCGATCCAGCTCACCGGAGCGATAGGCATCCAGCATCACTTTCACGGTGCCCACCAGTGCTTCCA
>JBOIBD010000097.1:0-8942 GCA_050739415.1 Gammaproteobacteria bacterium
GCGGTGGATCCGCGCGTGATCTATGCGAGCGCACGCCGTTTGCACGGGCTCAAGTTCCTGCGCGGATCCAGCATTGAGCCCGAAAGCTGCAACGGGCATGACGTGGATGTGCGGGTGCAGGTGAAGGATGCCTGGACATTGAAACCGGAGATTTCGTTCGCCCATGTGGGCGGCCAAAACACGCTGCAATTCTTGATTACGGATGCCAATTTCCTCGGTACTGGCAAGGAACTGAGCCTGGGCCATACCACCGATCCGCAGCGTAGCACAAACTTCGTCAGCTACCAGGATCCGTCACTGCTCGGTAGTTATTGGCAACTCAACGGTACTTTCGCAGACCTGTCCGATGGGCATATCAAGGCATTGAGTGTTGACCAGCCATTCTATGAGGACCAGACCCCTTGGTCGGTGCAGACAAATTTTTACGATCAAGCAGAGACCCTCTATTTCTACAACCAGGGCACACTCGCCTGGTCTGTACCCACGACCTTGCAAGCGCATTATTTGTCCTGGGCACATCTCATCGACTGGAATGGTGACGGTGGCATGCGTGCCGGTGTGCTATACAGTGACAATGATTACGGATATGGACCCTTGCAGTTGGAAAATCCCGGGTTGCTGCCCGCGCCGGTGTTGACGCCGCGCCAGCTCACCGGCGTTGGTCTCACCTGGGAATATTTCCAGGATCAATATGCGAGCTTCACTAACATGCAATACATCGGTCGGCCCGAGGATTACAACCTGGGCTGGGTGGTGGATCTGCAAGCGGGGCATTATGGGGAGAACCTCGGTGGCAACGTGTCAGCACCGTTTTACGGGGTATCGGCTTCCTGGGGCACCGAGTTAGCCGGTGATACCGTGTTGCTGGCATCGGCTTCCGCCTACGGTCGCCAACAAGATGGCGTCAGCCATAATTTGCTGAGCAATCTCACCGTGACTTCCTACAACCAGTATTTCCCCTGGCAGACGCTGGTAGCGCACGCACAATGGGATTCGGTGCTGCGGCCGGATCCCGAAAGTTACTTATATATAGGTGGTTTGCAGGGGTTGCGTGGCTATCCAAATTACTTCGCCATCGGCGACCGTCGCTGGCAGACCACCTTCGCGGACCGTATCGTGACCCCGGTGCGGATCTGGAATGTTTTCCAGCTGGGATTCGTGGGTTATGTGGACATCGCGCAAATCCGTCAGGTAGCCCCATCCACCTGGAGCCCGATTTACAGTGATGTGGGCCTGGGTTTGCGCATCGGTAACATTCGCAGTGCTTTTGACAATACTTTTTACCTTACTGTCGCCTGGCCCCTCAAGGATGGTCCTGGCGTTAGCGGACACCAGATCGTAATCGGAAACGTTATCAATTTTTGATATGCGTGGTTTCCGCCGCGAGCACCAGTTGTGCCAGCGTATCCATATTTTCAGTGTGTCCCAAGATGTTTGCGGGTAGGAAAGGCATCGCCGATATCAAAGCCATCAGTAGGGATGCACAGTAGGGAATGGATTGGATCAGCAGCACGATGACCCAGAGCGTGAGATCACGCATACCGGAATCGATCTGGGTAAACACCGCAAACGCGCTCAGCCACAGAGCCAGCATTATGAGAATCTCTTCACGGCTGCTGATCAGGGCGCGCAGAAGCGCGTGGCTTTGCGTCTGCTTGGGAGTGCGGAAGAAGGCTTTGTTCCGGGTGAAGAAGCCACTGAGCATCGCCAGACCAATGGTGTGTGTGAGTGCTAAGCCCGCAATCGCGGCTGCCAGCGTCTGACGGAAATTGGCGCCGACGCGGGCGCGGTACAGATGCACCAGTTTAGCAATCTTGAAACTGAACAGTGTCAATGGCAACGCAGATACTACCAGCATGGGCGGATCAATTTTGTGCGAAAAATTGATCATGGCCAGGGACCAACATATTGCACCCAGGTTGAAGAGCAGATTGAAACCATCTGCGAACCAGGGCAGCCAGCCTGCCAGGAAATGATAACGTTGCCCGGCACTGAGCGGACTGCCACGGCGTAATAACTCGCGTGCATGACCGCGCAATATCTGAATCGCGCCATACGCCCAGCGGAAACGCTGTTTTTTGTAGTCGTGGAAGGTATCCGGCATCAGGCCGCGGCCGTAGCTGCGTGCAACGTATGCGGCTTGCAGCCCCACCTCGAAAACCCGCAGGCCCAGTTCCGCATCCTCGGTGATGCACCACTCGGCCCAGCCATGCAGTTGGTCCAGCACCGCGCTACGGATCATGGTCATGGTGCCGTGCTGGATGATGGCGTTGCGCTCGTTGCGCGTGATCATGCCGATATAGAAGAAGCCCCGATACTCGGCGAAACACATGGCCTTGAAAGCGGTTCTGTCGGCGTCACGATAATCCTGCGGTGCCTGCACCACCGCAATCTTGTCGTCGGTAAACAATGGCACCAGTTCCCTGAGCCAGCAGGTCTCCACTTGGTAATCGCTGTCAATGACGGCGATTACTTTAGCGTCGGAGGCCGTGTGTTGCAGGGCGTAATTGAGTGCACCTGCCTTGAAGCCCTTGAGTAGCGAGACATGGAAAAAGCGGAAGCGCGCGCCGAGTGTCTCGCAATGGGCCTGTACAGGTTTCCAGACAGCTGGATCTTGAGTGTTGTTGTCAATCACCAGGACTTCGTAGCGTGGGTAATCCAGTGCCGCGAGCGCGTCCAGGGTTTGCTTGAGCATCTCCGGCGGTTCGTTGTACGCGGGTACATGAATGGACACCATCGGCAGCGAGTCATCGAGGACGTACACAGGCTCGAACAGGCGCCGGCGCAGGGTGAACCAGTGGGCTTCGGCCCACTCATGCGCTTCTGCCAGCAACACCAGAATCACTCCGATCATGCCGATGAATAGCAGAATACCCACCACCACGTTGGCCGCAGTGAGATATTGACGGGTGTAATCGTAGATTACCCAGACAATGGCTGTTGTGACCGCATATACAATGATCGCCAGGAAACTACGGCCGCGCTTTCGGAGTGTGCGGCTGTCCCAGAACAACAGCGTCAACACCAGAGCCGCAAAGATCACCGAGATGCCGGCCAGCAACTGCCAGTGTGGAATGCGCACGATGGGCTGCGTGAATGTGAACTTTGGCTCGCGCTGGACGTTGTACACGCCCCAATACGCGCCCACTGCGCCCTCGGTCTGCTCTTTCCAGGGTTGGTCGAAAGCTTCCATGATGTAGTACGTCCAATGATGGACTGCGGCGTATGCCAGGAATTGTCGGAGGAACATGGCCTCGTTTGCGGTGGAAGCAACCGCCGCGTGACGTGCGCGCCCATCACTGGGCCAGCCGACTTCGGCGACGACGATGGGTTTTGCAGGATAAGCCTTCTGAAGATCATGCATGCGCGCGGCGATGTAGGGCACAGCCAGGTCCGTATCCACACCTTCCCAATACGGCAGCATGTGCACTGCAATGAAATCCACATGTGCCACCAATTCAGGGTGCTGGATCCAGGTGTACCAGGGTTCGGCGGTACTCACCGGCTGCCGGATTTCCTTGCGCGCCTCATCCAGATATGGAATCAGTGCTTCGCTCGAGACATCGCCGCGCAACACCGCTTCGTTGCCGATGATGACGCGCACCACGTTGGAATTGGTCTTGGCAATGGCGATTGCGCGCGCCACATATATGGCGTCCTGCTTCTGATCCTTGTCGATCCAGGCACCCAGAGCTACGTTGATGTGATATTTGCGCGCCAGTGTCGGAATGTCAGCGAGCGTGCCTTCTACGCTGTACGTACGCACCGCGTAAGTCTTGCCGGCCAGAAGTTTCAGGTCCGCATCTATTTCCGCATTCGTAGGTAGATTATGCGCGACCGGATCCTCATCGGCACGGAATGGCGAGAACGCAAAGCCCTGGATAATTGCGGGCCAGGACGGTTCGTGCATCGGCTGATTGAACCAGGCCCAAAGGCTTACTGTAATCGCAGCGGCGGCGATGCCGATAATAATGGCGGGCGCGATGGCGGGCGGTCGCGGCATGGCTATTTAGAACCTATCTCAAAACGTCGCGAACGCAGGCAGAACGCGGTGCACGGCGGCGAGGAACCGGAGTGTACACGGCAGTACATGAGGATTTCGAGCCGACGTGCAACAAAGTTATGCCCAGTGCAGCAGTTTTGAGATTGGTTCTACGGGTGCAAGGCTAATAGAGTCGCCGTCGGCGGACGTACGCCGCGCCACAGGTAAAAGGATTCAGCTGCCTGCTCCACCAGCATGCCCCAACCATCCAGCACCTGACCTGCGCCCTCACGCAGGGCCCAGTGCATGAATACCGTGGGCCGGTCGCTGTAGGCCAGGTCGTAACACACTGCACCTGGATTGAGACAATCGTGCGGCAGCGACGGCAGCTCGCCCGCAAGGCTCGCGGCGGTGGCGTTGATGATCAAATCAAATGTCTGTTGACGCAGCGTATCGAAACTGCCGCCGGTAACGCGGCGACTGCCGGCGTGATGGGCGGCGAGTTCCTGGGCCCGTTCCGGTGTGCGGTTCGCAACATGCACCAGCAGCGGTTTTTCCGCCAGCAGTGATGCAAGCACACCACGCGCTGCACCGCCCGCGCCCAGTAGCAGGATGCGTGCGCTTTCAAGGGTTACCTGATGATTGCGTTTGAGATCATTTACCAAACCGGTGCCGTCAGTGTTGTCGCCCAACAGCGTGCCGTCCTCATGCACGAACAGGGTATTCACGGCGTGAGCTTTCTTGGCACGCGGCGTATGCACGTGACAGAGCGCGAAAGCTTCTTCCTTGAACGGAAGGGTGATATTCACACCCTTGCCCCCGGAGGCCAGGAATTCGCGCAACGCCGCCGCGAATCCGTGTGGCGGAGCTTCGATGCGTGCGTAATGGATCGGCTGACCGGTCAGGCGCGCGAATTCCGCATGGATTTGCGGTGAGCAGCTGTGGGCGACCGGATGGCCGATGATGGCGTAGCGTGCGGGAGCCTGAGTCATACGCGATCCCTAGGGACGATTATGTGCGGCGGAATATCAAACTCAGCCATGCTGTATGCCGATATCTTCCGGCTTTTATTTGGGAAATACCGAGGGGCTATTCTAATCCTTAAGCCATTGCGCCACCCGTTTGGCGAAATACGTGAGGATGGCGTCGGCGCCGGCGCGTTTGATGGAGAGAAGGGCCTCCAGCACCGCCGCGCGTTCCTCCAACCAGCCATTTTGGATCGCCGCCGTGAGCATGATGTATTCACCGCTTACCTGATACACAAATGTTGGTACACCGAATTCGTCCTTCACGCGCCGCACGATATCCAGATACGGCAGGCCCGGCTTCACCATCACCATATCGGCGCCTTCGGCGAGATCCAGCGCCACTTCCCGCAGGGCTTCATCGCTATTGGCCGGGTCCATCTGATAGGTATATTTATTGCCCTTGCCGAGATTCGCGGACGAACCCAGCGCATCGCGAAACGGGCCGTAGAAACACGAAGCGTATTTTGCGGAATACGCGAGAATGCGTGTGTGGATGAAGCCATGCTTCTCCAGCGCCGTGCGGATCGCGCCTACGCGTCCGTCCATCATGTCCGAAGGCGCGACGACATCGGCGCCGGCTTCCGCATGCGACAGTGCTTGACGCACCAGCACCTCCACGCTCTCGTCATTCATAACATAGCCGCTGGCATCGATGAGTCCGTCCTGGCCGTGAGTGGTGAACGGATCCAGCGCCACATCGGTAATCACGCCAAGTTCAGGAAATTCCTTTTTCAGCGCGCGCACTGTGCGCTGCACCAGACCATCGGAGTTATGGGCTTCGGCTGCGTCCAGGGATTTCCTGCCCACTGGGACCACCGGGAACAACGCCAGCGCTGGGATGCCCAGCTGCATTAGCTCCGCCGCGTCCTTCAGCAACTCATCAATGCTGAGGCGCTCGATACCCGGCATGGAGGCAACTGCTTCCCGCTGGTTTTTGCCCTCGCGCACGAATACCGGATAAATTAAGTCATCGGTGAAGATGCGTGTCTCGCGCATGAGGCGGCGCGAAAATTCATCGCCACGCATGCGGCGCAGGCGGGTAGACGGAAAACCGCCTGGGAAGCGGGATGTAGAACTCACGCTGGACTCCTGGGAAACTGGCCGGCAAAACGGTAAAACAGGGTAAGGCAAAACAGATGGTCAGGCCAGTGGTACAGTGAAAGCAAGGCGTAACACTCCCTAGGATGCCAGTGGCAACATGACGAACCGCGCCGGCACCACGATTACTTGGAACAGTGATAATTTGCCCGTGACCATCACCCAGAACTCCAGCAACAGCAGCACGTTCAGCTATGCGCCTGATAAGCACCGGTATTATCAGACCGCGCAGATTGGCGGCGCCACCGAGACCACGGTGTACGTCGGTGGCTTTGAAGAAGTGACCACGGGAGGGGTGACCAAATACCGGCACCATCTCATGGCCGATGGCAGGGAAGTGGCGGAAGTGGATTTGAGCAATTCCGGCAGCACGGTGACTGAAGCCATTAATTATGTGTTCTCGGACCATCTGGGCAGTGTGGACGTGGTGATGGATTCCACCGGCAACCACTCCATGAGCTTTGGCGCGTTTGGCAACCGAAGAGAACCCGGCACCTGGCTGCCGCCAGTGGGGGCGACCGAAACCCAGACCGACCACACCCTGACCCGTTACGGGTTCACCCACCAGGAGATGCTGGACAACGTCGCGCTGGTTCACATGAACGGGCGGGTGTACGACCCCAATTTGGGCCGGTTCCTGAGTGTGGACCCGGTGTTCGAGTTCCCGACGAACACGCAGTCGTTGAATCCTTACAGTTATGTGTTGAATAATCCGCTGTCGATGACGGATCCGACAGGGTATGTTAGTGCTTGTCCTTCGGGTACTACGACCTGCCCTACTGAAGGTTCATCGCAAGGGTATGGGCAGGATTCGGGTGAAAGCTCGCGAATAAGTGAAGGCAAGCAGGAAGCAGCAGGTACAAAACTCGACAACTTGAGTCGTATTACAGGGTTTAAATTCGACAATAACACGAGGATAGTTGGGTTCAATGATGCTGAAATTGCAGCTACAAGTGCTGGTAGCGGATCGACAAATAAACAGGATATAAGTGAAGGCAGTACTGCATCTAAGCAGAGTGGCTCAGGTGAGACCGGAACACCTAATAGAAATCAAATTACGCCAGAGAAACCTGTTAGTTTCCCAATTTTCTTTGCAGGGTGGATGTTAAACGGAGGTAGCGATCCATACCAAGAGCTACCGGATAGTGCTGGAATTAATCCAACACCACTACCAGGTACAGCGCTTATACTAGGCGCCTTTAAAGGAGTAACTTTATTAGGGATTCTCGGAAAAACGTTAATGGAGGATGCGGGGAAGGCCGCTGTCGAGGATGCAGGACAGGCTATTGTCAAGGATGCAGGGGGGAACATAAGAGTTATTGGCCGCTGGGTTGATACCCAAGCAGCGAAAAACTGGCCTGGTCATGAAATACTGAATATACGAAATTTTACTGTTCAGAAAAATATGCAATGGATTGATGAGGGTATCGCAAATAAACAAATATTTTATATGGCATCACCAACTGAGGGTAATTTAATTCAAACAGAAGGACCCTACGCAGGTGAGGTGACTAATTATGCACGAGAAGTTTTTCGGATACTCAATTCAGGCGCTGGTTATCAAAAAGTAGGTGATAATCTTGTGCCACCGTAAAATTCGCTTTATGGTAATAAAATCATGAGAATCGAGAATAATATTTTAGGAATTGAGGAGGTTCTAAGACTCGCTGACCGTGAAGCTGCGTATTATGATCTTGTATCACTTTATATGAAAGGAACGAATAAAGACCGAGATGAAATTCGGAGAGGTTGGGATTATGGTGTTAAATGGAAATATCCAAATCCAAAGAGGTTGGCATGCGTAAAAAATGAATTACATTCAAGTCGAAATAGGGTTATTGCATTGCTAGTGTATGAATCAATTGAGAATTTTAAACAAGTGGATCCACGCGACAAATTAGTTGCGCTTGCTGTTATATATCAATCTTGTCTTGTCGCGGGAATCAATCCCGATAAGTTATTCGAGGAAGTAGCGTCGATATCTACATTAAAAAGTTCGGTTTTCTTTAGAGATTTTATTAAACGCAAAACAGAAGATAAATCATTGGAAGCCTTCATGCTAACAAGGCATAAAAATGCAGATGGTGAAATTGAAATAATTCGATTATGAAGGCGGAGAACAAGATCAATGGGGTCAGACTCTGACCTACAGGATATGGGGTCAGGTCTTGTATTGACACATTGCCGCGTCTAGACTGGCTGGATGGCGCGTCCCTTACGCATTGAATTGGCCGGCGCATTTCACCATGTGATGGCGCGCGGCAATGCGCGACAGAGCATCTTTCGCGGTGCTTCGGATCGTGAAGAGTTTCTGGGTATTTTGAAACGAGTCTGCGGACGCTTCGACTGGAGAGTCTGGGCCTATTGCCTCATGGATAACCACTACCACCTGCTGGTGGAGACCCGAGAGCCCACGCTGTCCCGGGGCATGCGGGAGATCAATGGCATCTATACCCAGAGATTCAACCGCCGGCATGCCAGGACTGGGCATGTTTTCCAGGGACGTTACAAGTCCCTGCTTATCGATAAAGATGCCTATCTGCTGGAAGTTTCCCGCTACATCGTGCTCAATCCCGTCAAGGCCAAACTCTGCCGCGGAGCGGCGGATTACCGCTGGAGCAACTACCGGCAAACCATCGGTCGAGCGACTGCTCCAGACTGGCTGGTAGTCAACGAAGTATTAAAGCTATTTTCGAGTAGCCGCGTTCGCGCCAGGCAAGCCTATCGTAAGTTCGTGATGGAGGGCACTGGCACCGTGGATCCCTTCGCGAAGGCCGGAGGAGGCATTCTGGGAGCCGAGGTCTTCGTCGCCAAGGTGACCCGTAATCTCAAAC
>JBOIBD010000098.1:0-8911 GCA_050739415.1 Gammaproteobacteria bacterium
GATAAAGTCCGCCACAATGAGGAAGTAGCCGGCGAAGCCCATGCGTAAAATCACGTCCAGCTCCGCTGCCAGGCGTTCCCGATAGCGCTGTGCATGCTGCCGAGCATCCGTACCGGTGTCCGTTGGTATGGGAGTCAGCCGCTGCTCCAGACCCGTTTGCGCCTCTGCGTGCAGAAAACTTTCAATGCTCTGGCCCTCTGGCACTGGATAGGCTGGCAAGTAATTCTCGCCAAGATGTAATTCAAAATTGCATCGATGCGCGATCTGCACGCTATTCTCCAGCGCTTCCGGTAAATCCACGAAGACTCGCAACATCTCCTGCTCGCTGCGTAGGTACTGTTGTTCGCTGTAGTCTCGGGGACGGCGCGAATCATTCAGCGTATATCCTGCCTGGATACATACCCGTGCTTCATGCGCTTCATAACTTTCGGCTTTGAGAAAACGCACATCATTTGTAGCTACCAGCGGTGCACCGGCAGCCACCGCCAGATGCATCGCACCGCGCAAGTATTCTTCTTCCCCTTTGCGCCCGGTGCGCTGCAATTCAACATAGAAACGTTGTGGAAATAGTTCCAGCCAGTCATTCAGCAGCTCGCGTGCTTTTGATTCATGACCGGTCAGAAAAGAGTGCCCGATGTTGCCTTCGCGTCCGCCGGACAACGCGATCAATCCGCCAGTATTACCCGTCAGCCATTTTCGCTCGAGCATGGGTATGCCGCGCGGCTGACCTTCCAGGTAACTGCGAGTAATGAGCATAGAAAGATTGTGATAACCCTGCTCGTTACAGCACAACAATGTGAAGATTGAAAATGTATCGGTATCCGTATCCCGTAAGCGAAGATCCGTACCGATGATGGGTTTAATGCCTGCAGCCTGAGCCGCTTTATAGAACTTCACCAAGGCAAACAGATTACCTTGATCGGTAAGCGCTACCGCCGGCATCCCCATACCGACTAGTGTGTGTACCAGTTCCGGTATACGAATAACGCTATCCATCAGTGAATATTCACTGTGCAGACGTAGATGGATGAATCGCGGAGACATACTCAGGCAATACTTTTGAGGCAACGCCTCACTGGCGCGAAGGAAAACCGGTGAATGGCACAGGCACCGTGGTTCGCGAGCGCGTCCAGATGTGCGGGTGTCGGATAGCCTTTGTGGACGCTAAAACCGTAAACGGGGAATTCTGTGTCATAGCGCCGCATCACCGCGTCGCGTTCGACTTTGGCAAGAATGGAAGCGGCACTGATCGCTTCTATTTTGCTGTCACCTTTTACGATGGCTTCTGCAGGGCAAGGCAGCAACGGACAACGGTTGCCGTCCACCAGCACTTTTCCTGGAATCACGCCCAATGTCGATACCGCACGCTGCATCGCCAGCAAGGATGCTTGCAGGATATTCAGACGATCTATTTCCGTATGGTCGGCCCAGCCCACCGCCCATGCCAAAGCACTGACGCGAATTTCTGCGGCTAACGCCTCGCGTTGTGCTGGTGTGAGCAACTTCGAATCCTTCAGACCTTGGAGAGGTCTGGATGGCGTCAGGATCACGGCGGCGGCGGCAACCGGACCGGCGAGTGGTCCGCGGCCGGCCTCATCCACACCGGCGATAATGACGTCTCCATCCTCCCAAGCCATATTCAATTGTGTGCGACTCCCGCAGACGGGCGTAGTCATTCTACCCTTCCACGGCTGCTTGTTTTGGCAGCAGACCCAGGACTGCATTTGCTGCATGCATGCTGGCGCCTCGCTGCAGCTCCCGACTCAATGTTTCTAAGTTTTCGAGCTGGGCACTTCGAACGGCTTCGTTCCGCAGCAAATTGAAGACCGCCATGCCCATATCGTGGGGCAAGGCGCGATACTGGATAAATTCCGGCACGATTTCACGGCCAGCTAGCAGATTCGGCAACGCCACACGTGCAATGTGTAAAAGGCGCAGACCCTTCACCAGCGCATAACTTCCAACCGCAACGCGATAAGCCACCACCATGGGACAGCGCCACAGCATGGCCTCCAGGCTGGCTGTACCCGAAGCGATGAGCGCTGCATCCGCCGCCCCCAGCGTATCGCGCGCATGCCCGTCTACCACGCTCACCGGCAGATCCGGTTTAAGCATCCGCAGCTGATCCTTGATAACCCGGTTCAAAGCCGGCGTTGCAGCGGGGATGACGAATTTCAGCTCCGGCGCTTTATTCGCCAGCCATTGGGCGGTTTCCAGAAATACTGGTCCCAGGCGTTCGACTTCGGTCTGTCGGCTGCCAGGCAAGAGTGCTACCAGCTGGCCTTCACCCGGCAGATGCAACGACTTGCGCAATGCGTTGCGGTCCAGTTCTTGTGGAACACTGTCAGCCAGTGGGTGGCCTATAAACACAGCATTGAAGCCATGCTTCTCATACAACGGCGGCTCAAAAGGCAGTAAGCACAGTACCAGATCTGCTGCCTTGCCGACCGTGAACACGCGACGTGCACGCCATGCCCAGATGGAGGGGCTGACATAGTGAACAGTGCGAATACCGGCTTTGCGCAGTTTGGTTTCAAGGCCCAGATTGAAATCCGGCGCGTCTATGCCTATAAAAATATCCGGGCGACGGTTTAGAAAATATTTGCATATGCGATGCCGCAAATATAACAGCCGCGGCAAATGCGTAATCACTTCTGTGATACCCATGACTGCCAGTTCCTCGGCCTGAGCCAATGATTTGCAACCGGCTGCGATCATTTCCGGGCCGGCAACGCCTTCGAATTCGGCATCAGGCACTCGAGTCCGTATGGCACGTATCAGCCCTGCACCCAGGTGATCGCCGGAAGTCTCACCTGCGATGATGCCAATCCTGAGCATGTCTTGTTTGCGATTGTGAGGAGACGCGTGTCAAAGTCAGCGGGTAATACTGCGCTCGCTGTGTTCCAGAAATTCAACCATACAGACTATCTCCGGCTGAATGGAGGCCAATTCGCGCAGCTTTTCCAAGGCCTCTTTCAAGCGCAGCTCTGAACGATACAAAATCCGAAACGCATTCTTGATATTACGTATCTGTTTTGCGGTGAACGCACGCCGTTGTAGGCCTTCACTATTAATACCGCGCGGCTCCACGGGCGTACCGGAAACCATGACGTAAGGAGGTATATCGCGTGTAATATCCACATTCATACCAGTGAAACTATGGGCGCCGATATGACAGAACTGGTGTATCTTGGTGAAACCACCGAGGATAGCCCAATCATCAATAGTGACGTGGCCGGCAAGCGTAGTGTTGTTCGCCAGGATTGTATTATTGCCCAGCAAACAGTCGTGGGCGACGTGCACGTAGGCCATGATCCAATTATCATTGCCGATGATCGTGCTGCCTCTGTCTTGAGCCGTTCCACGATTAATCGTGACAAATTCAAAGAAAGTATTGCGATCACCGATCTCGAGCCAGGTGGGCTCCCCACTATATTTCTTGTCCTGGGGGATGCCCCCCAGGGAAGCGTACTGAAAGATGCGATTATTAATCCCGATGCGCGCTGGCCCCTGAATCGTTGCGTGGGGTCCTACCCAGCTACCAGCGCCGATTTCCACCTGCGCACCGATGACAGCGAACGGGCCCACTTTCACATCCGCCGCAAGCCGGGCGGATGGATCCACGGCCGCGCGCGGATCAATCAAGTGTCAAACTCCTGTGCCGCGCACATGAGTTCGGCTTGCGTGACGATGCGCTTGTCCACTTCTGCCAAAGCCTTGAATTTCCATACACCGCGTTTATCCCACAGGTATTCCACCTTTAGCAACATTTGATCACCCGGTACTACGGGTTTCTTGAAACGCGCTTTGTCTATGCCAACGAAATAGTAGAGCTCGTTAGGGCCAGGTGAATGACCAATAGTGGCAAACGCCAATAATCCCGTGGCTTGAGCCAGCGCCTCCAGGATCAAAACACCCGGCATGATCGGCCGCTGGGGAAAATGGCCAGGGAAGAACGGCTCATTGATGGTGACATTCTTCACCGCGGTAAGAGATACACCCGGTTTGCACTCCAATACCCGATCCACCAGCAAGAACGGATAGCGGTGCGGCAATTGTTTCATAATGGCGTAAATATCGAGGAACGGTTCCGTTGACATGACGTTCAGTCCTTCATTTTCTTTTCTATGGCAATGAGTCGGCGAGCCAGATCATCGAGTTGTCGGAATCGCACACTATTCTTGCGCCACTGCGCAGCAGTATCCATGGGTAAACTGCCGGAATACACGCCCGGCTCGTTGATGGAATGGGACACGACGGTCATACCAGTAACAGTGACATCGTCGCATATCTCGATATGTCCAACGACTCCAACAGCGCCGCCCAGCATACAGCGACGGCCAATGATGGCGCTGCCTGAAATCCCTACACAGCCAGCGATAGCGGTGTGCTCACCGATACGGACGTTATGCCCAATCTGGATCAGATTATCCAGTTTGACGCCATCGCCAATAACAGTGTCCTCCAATGCGCCCCGGTCAATCGTGGTATTGGCACCAATCTCCACATCATCGCCGATCAATACCGATCCCAGTTGTGGAACCTTGGTCCACTGCTCACCATCACGCGCAATACCGAAGCCATCAGCGCCGATCACAACACCTGGATGAATCAAGGTCCGTTTACCTATACGGACGTCGTGGCAGACTGTCACGTTTGCAACAAGCCTGCTGTGTCCTTGCACCTGCGCACCAGCCATAACCACGCAGTTCGGACCGATGGATGCGCCTTCTGCAATCACCACGTTTTCTTCCACAACCGCGCCGGGACCAATCCAAGCTTCGTTAGAAACACGAGCAGCAGGATGCACCCTGGCATCGGCATCCACGCCTTTGCGCACTACCAACTTGGGCGCAAGTAGCGTCGCCACGCGTGCGTACACGAGGTACGGATTGTTTGACACCAAAGCTGGCGCCGGGCAGCTATCTGCATCAACGGGAGCCAGAATTACGGCAGCAGCTTTGGTATCGCTCAAATAGCGGCGATAGTGCGGATTGGATAGGAATGCAATGGTGCCTGGCCCAGCACGCGTCAAGGTATCTACGCCGTGGATGCGCGTGTTCCCATCCCCGCGTAGTATAGCGCCGCAGCGTTCCGCCAACTCAGCGAGTGTACATTCCAACGACACGCGCCGACTGGCCTCAGTTCCCGCCACCGGCAGTTGAGCCAGCTGGAGCGCGGGTATCCTTCTGCAACTGACTTAACACCTGGTCGGTCACGTCAACTGTGCTATCCGCATAGAAGACACCCTCGCCGATGATGAGGTTGTACTTCTGACTTTTGGCAAATTCGTGCACTGCCTTGAGTATGGCCTGCTGAATCTTGCCTAACTCCTGGTTGCGTTCGGTATTAACGTCAGCCTGCAGGTCTTCCTGTTTACGGCTAAATTGCTGCTGCAAATTGTCCAATTGGTTCTGCAGGTTCTGTAGCTGGCTTGCGGTCATGACCGCACCATTACGACTGATCTGATCCTGTAGATTCTTGATTTTATCCTGATCGGACTGTAGTTCCTTTCCACGACTGTCAAATTTCCGATGCATCTCCGCAGTTGCGGCCTGAGCCTGAGGCGATTGCTGCAATAGCTTTGCCATATCCACCACGCCAATCTTGGCTTCAGCCGCACACGCACTACCAAAATACAGAAATGTAACCATCATCATCAGGATAATGGGCAATCTGGATACTAGTTTCATATTCAATCTCCAAAATTATCAAAAATAGGTACCGAGAGTAAACTGGAAGCGTTCCGTCTGATCCCCCTGCTTAGGATTCAGCGGGAAAGCATAACTGAATTTCATCGCGCCGAGCGGAGTCAGGAAAGTTGCGGCAAGACCCGCAGATACACGTAAACTACTCCATTTAAAATCACCTGGATCGGTATACGCATTACCGGCATCAACGAACAAGGCCCAGCGGCTGGATCCGGCGCCAGTGTCACTCGTTTTACCAAAGTCTGGCAGTATAAATTCATTTTGTATGTAAAGCGCAGCCCGACCACCGAGTGGATACCCATTGGTTGAGCGCGGTCCCAGCGTATCTTGCTCCCAACCTCGCACCGAATCTGGCCCACCGATAAAGAAGTTCTTATAAGGTGGATAAGTATCGGTTTTACCATAGGGGGCCCCATAATCTATCTGGCCGTTGATTCCGTACAAGAATCCTTTAAACAATGGTATGAAGGCCAATTGATTATAAGTCAGTATGTAATACTCCTGATCAAAGCCCGGCAGAGAGACTGATAAGTTAAGAGATTCCTGATCGCCTCTATCCGGAAATATAATCCGGTTGCGCGTGTCGTGCGCATAAGATATTGAACCCAACAATGTATCGTATGCCAGGGATGGGTATTCACATATAAAACTAAACCCGCGCGTATCAGAGCAAAGACCAACATTTTCAGTGACCTTACCATTACCCGGGTTCGATATGAAATTAACGTATTCCTGCGAAGATCCCGAGCTCGTGAATAACACAGTGTGCGCATAACTGCCCCCGACTCCCCAGGAGCTGAATTCAGATAAGGGGATATTGAACGATGTTTGCAATCCATACGACTGTGTGGATAAGGGTGCGCTGTTTATTGAAACAGAAGATGTTTGTGTCTGGAACAATCCTAGCGTTCGACTTATACCATCCACAGACCAATAAGGGTTTGTGAAATTGATGCTATACGCATGCCCAATATAGGTGCGAGTCGCCGAGAGAGAGAGGCGCTCGCCGGTACCCAGAAAATTGGCATTTACAATATTCCCATTCAGCACCAGACCCGAAGAACTACCATAACCTATACCCACACTAGCGGTGCCAGACGGACGCTCAGTCAGTGTGTAATCTATATCCACTAGGTCAGGATTACCTGGTACAGGCACAGTCTTGACTTTTACATCTTGCATCCACGGCAAACGATTCAGGCGTGCCCGTGACCGTTCGACATCCACAGTCGAGAGCCATGTGCCTTCATATTGACGCATCTCACGACGGAATACTGCATCATCCGTCCCACTACCGCCGCTGAAGTTGATATGTCGGACATACACACGCTGACCAGGGTCAATATAAAAAGTGATGGATACCAACTTGTGCTGACGATCGATGTCTGGGATCGGATTCACTTGTGCGAATCCATAGCCAACCGTACCTAAACGTTTCTGAATCAGATCAGCGGTTGTGGTAGCACGCTTGAGCGAAAAGATATCCCCAGGTTTCACCAATATATATCTTTTTAATTCCGCTTCTGGTACCACGAACTGCCCAGCCAGCTTCACATCCTTGACCTTGTAAATCCCGCCTTCCGAAATATTTGATGTTATATAGACGCTAGTTCGATCGGGTGAGATCGCCACTTGGGTAGATTCGATAGCAAAATCCGCATAGCCTTGGTCCATGTAAAACGAACGCAAGGATTCCAGGTCGCCGACGAGTTTTTCACGAGCATACTCGTCGGAGCTGCCAAAGAAGGTCCAGAGACTTGCCACCTTCAACTTGAATACGTCACGTAGATCGCTTTCATCGAAAGCGTGATTTCCAACGACATTAATGGAACGAATTTTGGCTGTTGTGCCTTCCGAGATTTTTATCGCGACGTTTACTCTGTTATCACCTGTATCAGTCACCGTGGGCTTGATGATGACTCCGTATTTACCATGGCTGTAATACTGGTCTGTAAGATCCTGGATAAACCCGTCGAGCGTGACTTGGTTGAAAATTTGTCCTTGAGATAACCCTGCCTTGTCGAGATTCTTTGTAAGGTCGGCGCTCTTGACCATTTTGTTACCAGTAACGACAAAAGTCGCGATGGACGGACGCTCACGTACGATGATAATGAGGGTATTACCGTCGCGGCGCATCTCCACATCACGGAAAAAACCGGTCTTGTAAAGCGCTCGGATGGCGTCCTTAACGCGCGTTTCATTAATCTGGTCACCGATATTAATAGGAAGGTAATCGAAGACCGTGCCCTCTGAAATGCGCTGCAGACCGACGATCTCGATTTTCTTGGCAGTAAACGACTCTGCTGCCTGGGCAACGGCTGCAATCGACACCAGGAACAGCAAGGAGGCCAGGATGATCCCGGTGCCTTTAACTAAACCCACGCAGTCCTCCTTATTTGAAAAAACCCATCAAGTCGTTGTAGCTGGCGAAGCACATCAGCATCAGCAACAGCGCGATACCGATCCACTGACCCGCCATTTCTGCTTGAGCGGACAAAGGTGAGCCTTTCACCGCTTCCAGGATGTAATAAAGTACATGGCCACCATCCAAAACCGGGATTGGCAGTAGATTCAGCACCCCAAGGCTGATGCTCACGATAGCCAGGAACGCCAGGAACGGTACCAAACCGCTCTCCGCTGTGTAACCTGCGTACTGTGCAATAGCAATCGGTCCACTCAGATTACGCAAGGAGACTTTGCCAATCACCATCTTCCAGGAAGCATCCAGGGTGAGCCAGGCGAGGCTGCCGGTGCGCGCAAATGCCTGTCCCAGCGCGGCGGCAGGATTATACCGTTGTTCAGCCTGCAAGCGCTGCTGCACCGCCAGCGAATAACCAACTTGGGCACCGATATGGCCTACTAACTGCCCACCCGGCTCATGCGTCACCCCCACAGGCAGAGCCAGGATCAGGTTACGACCATCGCGTTGCAGCACAACAGAAAGCGTTTTGCCAGCTGAGTTTTGCAAGACTGTAATCAGCTCATCTGGACTGGTGACCGGAACGCCTTCCACTCTCAAGATGATATCGCCCTTCTCAAGTCCGGCCGTTTTTGCCGTACCATCCGGCAGCACAGCAGCAATTACGGGTGGTGATTGAGGTTGCCATTGGCTCAAGCCCAAGCCTGGTATCAGCTTACCCGGCGCGGTCAGAGTCCTGGAACCGTTTACATGCATAATCAGGTGCTTTTCAGCGCCATCC
>JBOIBD010000099.1:0-8873 GCA_050739415.1 Gammaproteobacteria bacterium
AACTGGAAGCGGATTGCACGATCCCTGCGGAATATATCCTGATGCTGCATTATTTCGGCGAGTCCGAACTACGCATCCAGAGCAAGCTGGCAAGGTATCTACGCAATCAACAGAATGAAGACGGAGGCTGGCCTCTATATCCAGGTGGCGCCATGGACTTGAGTTGCAGCATCAAAGCCTATTATGCGCTGAAACTCGCCGGCAATTCTCCCGATACACCCCACATGCTGCGCGCGCGCGACGCGATACTCGCACGCGGCGGCGCGGCGCGTGCCAATGTGTTCACGCGCATCGCGCTCGCGCTTTACGGCGAATTGCCGTGGCGCGGTGTGCCGTTCGTGCCGGTAGAAATGCTGCTGCTGCCCCGCTGGTTTCCGTTCCATCTGCTCAAGGTCTCGTACTGGTCGCGCACCGTCATGGTGCCATTGGCGGTGCTGACCAGCCTCAAACCGCGCGCCAGGAATCCAGACGGCGTGCACATTCGGGAGTTGTTCACCACGCCGCCGGAACAGGAGCGTCATTATTTTCCGATACGCTCGCCGTTGAATCGCGTATTTCTGGCGCTCGATGCGATCGCGCGCCGGCTCGAATTCCTGATTCCACGCTGGCTACGCAAACGCGCTCTGCACACGGCAGAGCGCTGGATCATCGCGCATTTGAATGGTACTGGTGGTCTAGGCGCCATTTTCCCCGCCATGGTCAATGCTTGTGAAGCTCTCGAATTATTGGGCTATCCCGCCGAGCATCCGCATCGGCTGGAGACCCGGCGCGCAATTCGCGAATTGCTGGTGGAGCGAGGTCAGGACGCGTATGTCCAGCCTTGTGTGTCGCCGGTCTGGGATACCGGTCTGATTTGTCTTGCGTTGCAGGAAGACGGCGGTGCACCGCCGAATGTAGTTCCGCGCGCGCTCGACTGGCTGCGTGAGCGGCAATTGCTGGACGCGCCGGGCGATTGGCGCGAAACCCATCCGCGGCTAGCCGGTGGAGGCTGGGCGTTCCAGTTCCAGAACGATGCCTACCCGGACCTTGATGATACTGCGGTGGTAGCCAGGGCGATGCACGAGGCGCCGAACCGTGACGAGTATCAAGAGACGATTACACGCGCAACCGATTGGCTTGTGGGCATGCAGTCCCGCAACGGCGGTTTCGCTGCTTTCGACTCCGATAACAATCATACATATCTCAACCAGATTCCGTTTGCGGACCACGGCGCGCTGCTGGATCCGCCCACCAGCGACGTGAGCGCGCGCGTTTTGACTTTGTTGTCGTGTCTCAACCGTCCGCAAGATCGGATCGCCCGTGATCGGGCATTGGCGTTTCTGTGCCACGAACAGCGAAAGGACGGCGCCTGGTTCGGCCGTTGGGGGACGAACTATATTTACGGTACCTGGTCAGTGCTTGCGGCATTCGCCATGGCCGGAGTGGCTACGGATGCACCCGAAATCCGACGTGCCGTTACCTGGTTGCGGTTACACCAGCATGCAGATGGTGGCTGGGGTGAAACCAATGACGACTATTTTGATCCCAAACTTGCCGGGCACGGCCCGAGGAGCACCGCCTGCCAAACTGCCTGGGCCTTGTTGGGGCTGATGGCTGCAGGCGAAGCCAGAGGTGGGGAAGTAGCGCGCGGTGTGGAGTATTTGCTGCGCACCCAGCAGGATGGCAGCTGGTACGATCCCGAATTCAACGCGCCGGGTTTTCCGCGCGTGTTCTACCTGAAATACCACGGCTATAGTCAGTATTTCCCCTTCTGGGCGCTGGCACGTTATCGCAATGTCACTGCGAACGGCGGCCATTGAGCTGCCCGGCATCGTAGTGGCCTTGCCGCAGGAGGCGCGCAGCTTTGGTCTGTACAGTGTGCGCGTAGGAGAGTGTTTGCGTATGGAGAAAGGCTGGCTGATATTGGCCGGCATGGGACCGAACAGTGCGCGTATGGCGGCTGATCGGTTGATCACGCGGGGCGTGAATTGTTTATTGAGTTGGGGAATTGCCGGCGGCTTGGTGCCGGCGCTGCGACCCGGTACTCTGCTCCTGCCCGATCGTATTACCCATTCTTCAGATAACAACGCGTTTATACCCGATGTGGTCGTCTGTGAGCGATTATTTGCCGCCTTGTCCCCACACATGCGCGTGCTACGCGGCACACTGTGCACGGTTTCGGATGCCGTGCTGTCAACGACGGATAAACAAACACTGGCTACGCGCACCGGAGGAGTGGCAGTGGATATGGAAAGCGCGAGTGTGGCGGCTGTGGCCGCGCACGCAAAATTGCCGTTCATTGCCGTGAAGGTAATCTGCGACCCCGTTGAGCGCAGCTTGCCGCCAGTAGTGTTGAATTTGATAACCCGTGACGGCCGTATAAATAGACGCGCTTTATTCAAAGTTATCTTGAGCGGACTACCGGCCTGGCGCGTACTCGTGGCGCTTCGGCATGACTTCGGCGCCGCACAGCGAGTTTTGGGTGCAGCCGCACCCCGTACATTGTCTGTCCTGACTCCCACATGAACGCACAGGTGCTGGTTACCGGCGCGAGTGGATTCGTCGGCTCGGCCGTGGCGCGGCGTTTGTTGGAGGCAGGTTATAAAGTACGTGCGCTGGTGCGCACGACCAGCCGTCTGGATAATCTGCGTGGTCTGGATATAGAGATTGCGATCGGTGATCTACTCGATCCTGCGTCGCTGCGACGCGCATTGCAGGGTTGCCAGGGGCTGTTTCACGTGGCGGCAGATTACCGACTCTGGGCGCGGCACCCGCGTGAACTGTATGCAAACAATGTGCGCGGCACCCGCAATATTCTGGCCGCCGCGGCGCAGCGGAAGGTTGGCCGTATCGTGTATACCAGTAGCGTCGCTACGTTGGGCTTGAATGCTGACGGAACGCCTGCCGATGAGGAGACGCCGGTTACCTTCGGTGACATGATCGGCGATTACAAGCGTTCGAAATTCATGGCCGAGCATCTGGTGCGCCGTTTCACCGAAAAGCGCGGTCTGGACGTCGTGATAGTCAATCCATCCACACCGGCTGGACCGCGTGACATCAAGCCCACGCCCACGGGACAAATGATCCTGGACGTAGCACGCGGCAAGATGCCGGCGTACGTGGATACCGGCCTGAATATCGCACACGTGGATGATGTGGCCGCCGGCCATGTGCTGGCATATGAACGAGGACGATCTGGACGCCGTTACATACTCGGCGGCGAAAACTTGAGCCTGCAACAGATCTTTACCGCCGTGGCACATCTCGCCGGTCGCCGACCGCCGCGGGTACGTCTGCCACACGGCCTGTTGTTGCCGGTCGCCGGACTTACAGAGCTTTGGGCGCACTTGAGTGGCCACACCCCTGTCATCACGCTCGCCGGCGTGCGGCTTGCAAAGAAGAAGATGTATTTTTCACACCTGCGTGCAGACCAGGAACTCGGTTACCAGGCACGTCCAGCGCAAGCTGCGTTCTGTGACGCGATACAATGGTTCCGGCAAAACGGCTATTGCTGAAGGCTTGTAAAGCATACAGGGGGCTATCGTGAGTCCGAGAAAATGCCAAACAAAAGACCACGTAGTCAGCCAATGACAAAAATACGATCTGCACCACTTGTCAGCGCGGCTTCGTCAAATCCGACATCGTCTGGAGTCATGCAAGCGACTGCACAGGCCCAGCCCAACATCGCGCTCATAAAATATTGGGGCAAGCGCAACACCGCGCTAAATCTCGCGGCAAACGGTTCACTTTCGGTTACGCTCGATTCACTGTGGACACGCACGCGAGTACGTTTCGATGCCGCGCTCCAGCATGACGAGCTGCATCTGAATGAGGTGCAAAATCCCGCCGAGCTTGTGCGTGTAAGTGCGTGTCTGGATCTTCTACGGCAACGGGCCGGCGTTGACTTGCGGGCCTGCGTTGAAACCAAAAACAATTTCCCAACCGGCGCTGGACTTGCCTCATCGGCATCCGGGTTTGCGGCGCTGGTGCTGGCTGCGAGTCGTGCGCTGCAGCTGAATCTCGAGCCTCGGGAATTATCGGTGCTGGCGCGCCGCGGTTCCGGCTCTGCCGCGCGCTCGATCTTCGGCGGATTCGTCGAGATGGCGATGGGCGAACGCGACGATGGTGAGGATTCGTACGCGACACCTCTGCTGGCAGCCTCCGAGTGGCCTTTGAAAGTTGCCGTCGCGGTGACTTCAAGCCGCGCGAAAAGTATTGGCTCCAGCGCTGGCATGGAGCTCTCGCAGCGGACCTCGCCATTTTACGGTGCTTGGATCGCAAACGCCGCAAAGGATCTGGCAACAGCGCGGCGCGCAATATCGACGCGCGATTTCCAGATGCTGGCGACCGTGAGCGAACAAAGCTGTCTCAAGATGCACGCGGTCATGCTGACGACACAACCGGGTCTGATCTACTGGAATGCCGCCACCGTCGAATGTCTGCATCTCATACGCAAATTGCGTGATGTTGAAGGCCTGGGGACATTCTTTACGGTTGACGCAGGCCCGCAGGTTAAAGCCATATGCCTTCCGGATGATGCGCAACGCGTGGTGGCGGCGCTGCGCAAATTACCGGGTGTCGAGGAAGTCTTGCTCAGCAAAGTGGGCGAGGGTGCGCACGTGATCAAAACCGAGTTGGTAGTCTGATGCAGGTTATCGCTTCAGCGCCGGGCAAGCTGGTGCTGCTGGGAGAATACGCGGTGCTTCAAGGCGCACCGGCACTGGTATTAGCTGTGAATCGTCGCGCACGCGTCACGCTCACTAAAATCAGTGGTGAGCGTATTGTCGTGAGCGCGCCCGCACTCGGCATTACTACGGAGTGCCGTGTACGCGCCGGCGGGAAAGTGGAATGGCTAGGCGACGCGCGACTGTCGGATCAGCTCCGGCTGGTGACGGCAGTACTGGAAGACACCACAAGTTCCAGCCTGTTGCAGGCATTTCACGCCGAGTTGGATACGGATGGTTTTTTTTTGGAGAAGGCTAATAAGCGGACGAAGCTCGGGCTCGGTTCAAGCGCGGCGCTCACGGTGGCACTGGCTGGCGCCTTGTGCGCCTTGCAAGGTCGCCCGAAACCGAGCGTTGACAGCCTGATCGCACTCCATCGCCGTGAGCAGAATGGTCGCGGCAGCGGGCTGGATATTGCGGCCGCATTCCACGGTGGCGTGGTGATTTACCATATAAATAAAGGTATTCCGACCGCAACGCCAGCGATCCTCCCGCACGGCTTTGCATGGTGCTGTGTGTGGTCTGGCAAGTCGGCCTCAACCAGTGACTTCTTGGAACGAATCGCAAATTGGTCTGAGCTTGAACCGCAGCAGTATAATGTATGCATTGCTCGATTGAATGCACTCGCTATCGCTGGAGCCGACGCTGTTCGAAACGACGATGCCAGCACGTTCATACAGATCTTACTAGACTACGCTGAAGGTCTCGCTCAACTGGGTTTAGCAAGCGGTGTGGACATCGTGAGCCGTGAGCATCGTGAGATTGCTGCGGTCGCCATGGCTAGCGGCGTGGTTTACAAGAGTTGTGGTGCCGGCGGCGGTGACGTCGGTATTGCATTGAGCATGGATCACGAAAGGCTTGCACATTTCCGCCAACGCATTGCGCAAGCTGGTTTTCGAACCCTCGATTTGGCCGCGGACCCACATGGATTGGAGGTCCGCATCATTGAATAATATTAATGAGGAGGCCGTATGAACCAGTCAAGAATGCCAGGCTTCTACAAGCTGTCGGTGTCGGAGCGAGTGAATCTCGTTCGCGAACGCGGCCTTTTGTCCAGAGAAGATTTTCAGACACTCATCACCGGTCAGCACACGCTGAACATACAGCGTGCCGACAAAATGATCGAGAACGTCATCGGCGTCATGGGTTTGCCGCTCGGTCTGGGTCTCAATTTCCTTATCAACAACCGCGATTACGTCGTACCGCTGGTAGTGGAAGAACCCTCTATCGTCGCCGCACTCAGCTCGGCCGCCAAACAGGTACGCGATGCTGGTGGCTTCAGTACTGAGAGCACCAAGCCGATTCTCATCGGCCAGGTGCAAGTCGTGGATATTGATAATTCCGCCAAAGCGCAGGCGGCGCTGTTGCAACGCAAGCAGGAGATCATCAATCTTGCCAACAGTCTGCATCCGAAGATGGTGGCGCGCGGCGGTGGTGCGGAAGATGTGGAAGTCAGGATTCATCCCGCGGCGGACGGCCGACGCGACATGGTGGTGGTACATCTGCTGGTGAATACCTGCGATGCCATGGGCGCGAACATGGTCAACACCATGTGTGAAGGCGTCGCGCCGTTGGTCGAGGCCATCACCGGCGGCAAGGTGTTCTTGCGCATCCTGTCGAACCTGACGGATCGTGCGCTGGTCTGGGCCAAGGCTACTCTTCCTGTCAAAGTTCTGGCCAGCAAGGGGCACGACGGTGAACAGGTGCGGGACGGCATCATTCTCGCGAATGATCTGGCGGTCGTGGATCCGTATCGCGCAGCAACCCACAACAAGGGGATTATGAACGGCGTGGATTCCGTGGCATTGGCCACCGGCAATGATTGGCGTGCATTGGAAGCTTCAGCCCACGCTTATGCGGCACGCGGAAAATCTTACACATCGTTGACGCGTTGGTACAAAAATGACCAAGGTGATCTGGTGGGCAGCATCGAGATCCCCATGAAGGTAGGTATCGTTGGCGGACCGCTGCAGACCAATCCCACGGTGGCGCTGAACAACCATTTGCTGGGTATCAAATCCGCGCGTGAACTCGCCGAGGTCATGGGGGCTGTCGGCCTCGCGCAGAATTTTTCGGCGTTGCGCGCGCTGGTCACGGAGGGTATTCAACAGGGACACATGACTCTGCATGCGCGCAGCGTGGCAGTCGCTGCAGGCGCCAGTGCGGAGATTTTTGATACGGTAGTGGAGCGCTTGCTCGATAGCGGCGAGATCAAGATCTGGAAAGCTAAGGAAATTATCACCGAAGTGCGGACCCAAGCGCGGCCAAAATCGGCCGCTATATATTCGATAGGACAGCTTAACGAGGCGGAGTATGCCGCCGGTTATGGCAAGGCGATTCTCCTGGGCGAACACGCGGTGGTGTACGGCCGCCATGCCCTTGCCGTGCCAGTGCCGCTGCAGATCCGTGCCCGGGCCGAAGACTCGGACAGCGGTACACATCTGATTATTCCACGCTGGGGCGTCGAACAGCGTTTGCAACCGGGTGTTGAGCATCCGGGCTCGCTGCTGCAGTCGCTGGCGCTAATTTTGCAGAAGTTGAAGCTTACTGATCGCGCATTGCGTATTCAGGTGTACCCGGATGTGCCGCGCGCCATGGGCCTGGGCGGCTCTGCGGCGCTGGCCGTGGCAGTGATCCGCGCGCTCGATCGGCATTGCCGTCTGGGTCTGAAGGATGTGGAGGTTTGCCAGCTCGCCTACGAATGCGAACAGGTAGCACACGGCACTGCTTCGGGCATTGATAACACCGTCGCAACCTATGGTCAGCCGCTGCTCTTTTGCCGCGGTGATCCACCTTTGATTCGGCCGCTGAAATTCCGGCAGCCTCTGCCGATGGTGCTTGGCTTGAGCGGCGTCGAGAGTCTCACCGCGAAAACGGTGGGACGCGTGCGCCGGGCTTGGAAGCGTAACCAAGAGCTTTATGAGCGGATCTTCGATGAGATAGATACCCTGACCCTTCAGGGTTTGAAGGCGATCGAAGCGTACGACCTAGTACAGTTCGGCGAACTCATGAATGTCTGCCAGGGCCAGCTCAATGCGTTACAGGTGTCCAGCTGGGAAATCGAGGAGATGGTGCAGATCGCACGTGGGAATGGCGCGGTCGGGGCCAAACTGACCGGCGGCGGCGGCGGCGGTTCGATGATCGCCCTGTGTCCTGAGGACGGCGCGCGCGTAGTCCAAGCTTTGCAGGACGCCGGTTACCAGGCGATGGAGGTCAAAATTGGCTAGCGCAAGTGACAACCGCGTGGTCTCATTCGATTCCGAGAAACTCATCCTGGTGGATGAATCGGATCGTGAGATCGGTTACGAAACCAAGGCAGTATGTCACGACGGCCAGGGAATCCTGCACCGCGCGTTTTCACTATTCATATTCAATGCGGATGGCGAACTTCTATTGCAACAACGCAGCAAGAGCAAGCGTCTGTGGCCGGGGTACTGGGCCAACAGTTGTTGTAGTCATCCGCACCGTGATGAAGCCATGGAGGATGCGATTCAACGGCGACTGAAAGAAGAGCTGGGTTTCACCTGCGCACTGCAGTTCGTATACAAATTCCAGTATCAAGCCGCATTTGGCACTCTGGGCTCGGAGAACGAATTGTGTTGGGTATATACCGGCACGAGCTTTGCACCAGTACAGATCAACGAGAACGAGATCGCCACATGGCGTTACATTGCGCCCGAGGCGCTGGATCGTGAAATGGCCGATGCACCGGAGCAATTTACGCCATGGCTGAAAATGGAATGGCGGCGGTTGCGGCATGATTTTGCTGACAAATTACCGGTGGCCATCGATGAGCATCTCCGTTCGGTCAAAATGTAAGGATTATTCAGACGCATCTTAAAGAGTTACTATGGAGCGCTGCTATCGGTCAAGGACGGATTGAGTGTAATCACATATGGAAGTTTCAAATCGGAAAGGAAACCCAGGAGAATCGAACATGAGCATACCTCTGGATCAGCAATATCGCGTAGCCCGTTATGTCATCGGCAAAAAACTCAAAGGTGAAAAGCGCTTCCCCTTGACGTTGATGCTGGAGCCCCTGTTCCAATGCAACCTTGCCTGTCCCGGTTGTGGCAAGATTGACTACGACTCGCATATCCTCAAGCAGCGGTTGTCAATCGAAGAGTGCATGCACGCGGTAGACGAGTGCGGCGCGCCGATGGTATCCCT
>JBOIBD010000100.1:0-8834 GCA_050739415.1 Gammaproteobacteria bacterium
CGAAGCTGCCGACGAAGTGGCACGGCAGTTGCGATTACGCGATCTGGGTGGATTGATCGTCATTGATTTTATAGATATGGGCCCGCCGAAAAACCAGCGCGAAGTCGAGGACCGTCTGCGCGATGCACTGAAGATGGACCGCGCGCGCGTGCAAGTCGGCAAGCTTTCACGCTTTGGTCTGCTGGAAATGTCACGCCAGCGCCTGCGGCCTTCACTGGGTGAATCCACTCAGGTAGTTTGCCCGCGTTGCAACGGCGAAGGCCATATTCGCGGCGTTGAATCCATGTCACTCTCGGTACTGCGTCTCATCGAGGAAGAAGCCTTGAAGGACCGCACCTCGCGTGTGGTGGCACAACTGCCTGTGGCCATCGCCACGTTCCTGCTCAACGAAAAACGCTCCATCATCTCCGAAGTGGAAAAACGCTGCGGTGTGAGTGTGGTATTAGTACCCAATCCGCACCTGGATTCGCCACGATACGACATCCAGCGATTGCGTGATGATGAATTGCAGCAGCTCGGTGCAGTCAACACCAGTTACAAGCTCGTGACCGAACCTGCCCCCACACCTTTGCCGGGGATGGAAGCCAAGCGTGAAGCAGCACCGGAACCGGCAGTAAAAAGTATCGCGCCAGCTACACCGGCGCCGGTGTCACGAGTGGATGCGCCTCTCAAACCAGGCTTCCTGACACGCTTGTGGCGTTCCCTGTTCGGCAGGGGCGAAAAAACCGTCTCAGCTCAGCGGCCGTCACAACCACATCCTGTAAAACGTGAAGATCAACGCTGGCAAAACCACGACCGTAACCGCGATCGTAATCGTGATCGTGGCCGGCATAGCACTCAGGGCGCACGTCGTTCTGAGCGCAGCAACAGTCAACCGCGCCCGCAGGAGCGCAATCAGCCACGAGCTCATGAGCGCACCCAGCCCTATCTCCAGGATCGTCCCCAGGCCCGGCCTCAACCGCGTCAGCAGGAACAGTCGCAGCCACCCCGCGCCGCGCCTGCACAGGAACGCACTCAACCGGTTAGCGCTCCTACGCAGACAAGTGCAGTCAACGTACCGGCGAATGTCACTCCGGCGCAAACACCTTCAGAAAACCGGCCAACTGAACACGACGGTAATCATGGCAATCGTCCGCGTGGAACGCGCCGTGGCCGCCGTGGTGGACGCCGCCGCCGCCGTTACGAAGGCAATAAGGATGCCGGCAATAATCCAGTGCTCGAGGGAAATAATCCGGAAAATCACTCTGACACCATCCCTAATTTTGCGGGCACACAGCCACCGGGACTATCACCATCACAGGCCCCTGTGTTGCAGCAGGTCGAAACCAGGACCGTACAGGAACACCGGCCACAGCCGGTGGAGGCGCGTCATGTCGAATCGTCCCGCGAAGACTCTGCGCATGCCGAAACTCGGCATACGGAAGCTCCACGAATTGAGCCCCCGCGTGTTGAAACACAACGGCAGGAAAGCCCTCGTGTCGAGACCCCGCGCGCAGAAACTCCGCGCACTGAACAGCCACGTGTAGAGGCCCGACCTGTGGAACCTATGCGCGTTGAACCGCCACGCGTCGAGACTCGACCGGTAGATCCTCCACGTGCAGAGCCAGTCCATGAACAGGCTCCACGCGAGTCGTCACGGCCAGACCCCACCATCCCGCTGTACCGGGCACGTGAACAGGGAGATACACCGGCTACTGTAAAAGGCAGTGAGCATAAGCCGCAGACTGCTGATACCGATTCACCTTCGGACTAGTCGCTGGCTTCTCAACAACACCTGCCCGTTTCAAGAACGGGCAGGTTTTTTTTCACGCAGAGATTCCAAAGATTGCAGATTGATGCCCTGTCTCTGGCAAAGGTGACTGAGCAAGCCCAACGCGCCCTGCTGCGTCAGATCCAGCACCTGATCGAAGCCGGTGGCTCCACCGTAATAGGGATCCGGCACGTCCTTGATTTCACAATCCTCCGCAAACTCCAGCAATAGACGCAGCTCGGCTTTACTGTCTACTGGGCGCAGACGCCGCAGCCGGCTGAGATTGGCATTATCCATGGCCAGTACGTAATCAAATCGTGAAAAATCATCACGTGTCGCGACGCGGCCACGGTGTGTGCTGATGTCGATACCGCGTTCACGCGCCGCCATAACGGCGCGCTCATCCGGTGGTTGGCCCACATGATAGCTATGGGTGCCGGCAGAATCGACATGCACACTCAGCTGCGGCACCAGTTCCTGATGCAGTTTGCGGAACACGCCTTCTGCTGTGGGTGAACGGCAGATGTTGCCCATGCAGCAGAACAAGATTGAGTAATCTACGGTTTGCACTCAAGTGATCCCTTTCAATCCGAACCGGTCGTAATTATCTAAAAGTGGAATTCGCAGTGCGCCGGGCGATTCAGAAAAAGCGCGGTGCCTAATACAGCCTACAGATTGAAACTCTAAGCCACCACGGCATCCAATGAGGGTCAATCGTAAGAAGTGGTGGTGCAGTCAAATCTTTAGATTTACAGACTCACCCGCTAACTTGGGTGTGCGGCTTCTCACTCGCATATTTCTTGAGCAGCGCTTGAAAACTCGGGTCGTTGCGGATCGGATCCCAAGCCGGGTCGAACCACAGCAGCACGGGCGAGTAATAAATGCCAATACCGGGCGTGGCGAGCGCTTTTTCAAGCAGCGGTACGGCCAAGTCGGGACGGACGGCCTCGGCGTAGAGGCCGGCATTGCCCACCATCATCGCCGAGCCGTACACGTGATCCTTGGCCCGGGTCATCAGCGCTTGCGATTGGGTGATCGCGTCGATACCCGCCGCGTTCTGGCCGAGCCCTAGCTCGGCGTCGGCGACATTGGTCCAGACCAGACTTTCATTACTGTCGCTGCCGGCCTGGGCCTTGAGTTGGGCGCGGGCGAGCGGCAGCGCCTGTTCGAACAGCGGTTTGGCGCGTGCCGCATCGCCCGCCAACCGGTATAGATCGGCTTGCTGCTGCGTCTTGGGCGCACCGGTACCGAAAAAATTGTCGGGTGTGTCGGGGATGCCCGCGAGCAAGTTAAGCGCCGCCTGGTACTTGCGCTGATAGGTCAGCAAGTTCACCCGCTGCACTTGCAACTGTGGAGCATCACCCTGCGCGGCGGCCAAGGCGCGTGCAATATCGCCACTGGCGGACAGGATGGCGCTGGAGTATTGGACCTTGGCCTGTACGTTGTCCGGATCGAGTGCCAGCGCGTGCTGAAACGTCGATTCAGCCTCGGCATAGCGGCTGACCATCAGGTACGTGGACCCCAGCTCGAAGGCCAAGCTGCTGTTGCGCGGATCATGTGCGAGCGCCTGTCGCAGTGCGGCGATAGAGTCCACGAAGCGGCCCTGACGGCGTAGCACAAAGCCCGTCGCGGCGAACGCATCGGCATCGTTGGGGCGCGCCTTGAGCGCGGCGGCGAAAGCGGTGAGTGCGCCCGTGTAGTCGCCCCGGCCCCAGTAGTCGCTGTAACCGATGGCAAGATGTGCTTCGGCCAAGTCTGGTGCCAGCGTCAGCGCCTGCTCGGCCTGGCTACGCGCATCGGCCCGCAGTTGCTGGACATCCTCACCGCCGCCGCCAAACCAGGCGAGCTCGCTCTCGTTATAAGACAGGCGCGCCCGCGCCAGGGCGAATTCCGGGACTTTCGCGATCGTCGCCTTATACAAGTGGATCGCCTGCTTCCACGCGGCTGTGGCATAGTTGATATCGCCCTGATTGGCGAAGTACTCGGCACGCAGGTAGAGATCGTCGGCAGCCGGATCGGAGCTGAGCGTGGTAGCCAGGCGTTTAGTCACCGCGGGTGAGAGCTTGGCATTGAGGGCCGTGGCGATCTGCTCGGCCACGTCGCCCTCGACACCGAACACGTTGTCGAGTGTGCGCTGATAGCTCTGCGCCCAGATGTGGGCGTCAGTTTTAGCATCGATCAACTGCACGTTGATAAGTACCTGATCGCCGGCTTTCTGCACGCTACCTTCCAGCAGCGTCGCCACGCCCAACTGTTGCCCGACGGTAATCAGGTTCTGGGGATGGCTACCGTAGCTCTCGGTCGAAGTGCGCGAGATGACCTTAAGGTCGCCGATGTCAGCCAACTTGGTCAGGATCAGATCCTGCATGCCGACCACGAAGTACGCGTCCTGCTTGTCCACGTTGAGGTTGTCGAATGGCAGTACTGCGATGGATTTCGCGGGAATCACCGGAACAGCTGAGGCTGCGGACGTTTTGGCCTGGGCCGCGGTCTGCGCGGCAACCTGCTCTGCCACAATTCGCGCTTCTTGCCGTTCAGTGAACTTGAAAGCGTATATTCCAGAGACGACCACTGCCGCAATCACCACCGGAATCACAATTGCGCCCAATTTCCAGTGCCGTTTCTGCCATACGGTCTGCTGCGCTGAGTCGGTGGGCTTCACCAACATCCACGCCAGCATAATGGCGACCGGAAAACCCGCGATCAGGATGATGACGACCGCCGGTACCGCCGAAGACCAGCCGAGATACGGAAATGCCCTCGCCACCACCTGGATACCGACCGCGACGGCGGTGCCGTAACCCACCGCCACGCGGTAGATATGATGCTGCTTCAGGCGTGCAAAGAAGCCCGGTTGGGTATCCGTAGGGGGCATGTGTGATCTATCTCCTGCCAAGGAAACTCTAGCCTAGCGTAAATCTGAGGAACACGTCTCGGTAGCCATTAACCATTCAGTAACAACTGTGCCACGCGCTCGAGATCCTCAGGCGTATCCACACTCGGTCCCGGTGATTCACGTGCTACATCCACCGCAATCTTCATGCCCAGCCACAGCGCACGCAGTTGTTCGAGTCTTTCCAGTTTTTCCGCTTCACAGGCTGGCGTGGCCGCCAGCTTTCGCAGCGCCTGGACACGATAGGCATACAGGCCGATATGCCGCAGCGCACCCTGCCAGCGCTGCTGGGTTGCCAGTCCTGCGCTGGCTCCTTCCCGGTTCCAGGGGATGGGTGCGCGACTGAAATACAAGGCATTGCCGGCTTGATCGGACACCAGCTTGACTACGTTGGGATTCAGATAGTCTTCAAGCGCATGGATGGGCGTGCACAAGGTCGCCAGTTGTGCATCGTCATGGGCGTCGAGTAGTTCGGCCACTTGCCGAATATTTGCTGCCGGCATCAGCGGCTCATCGCCTTGCAGGTTCACTACAATGTCGCTCTCGTCCCAGTCGAGACGGCGGCTGACTTCCGCGATCCGATCTGTCCCGGAAACATGCTTGGCATCCGTCATCTCCGCTCGGAAACCCGCGTTTGTGCAGGCATCATAGATGCGCTGATCGCCGGTCGCCACCAGCACGAGTGCCGCACCACTTTCCCGCGCCCGCTCACATACATGCAGGATCAGTGGTTTGCCGAGTAAATCAGCCAAGGGCTTGCCGGGCAGGCGTTGCGACGCCATGCGCGCAGGTATAAAAACCGCGAAGCGCATTCAGAACTTCTCCTCAGGTTTCAGTTCGCGCGCTTCCTCTTCCAGCATGACCGGGATGCCGTCACGGATCGGATAGGCCAGCTTGTCTGCTTTGCAGATTAACTCATTTTCGGATTTG
The DNA here is from genome assembly GCA_050739415.1 of Gammaproteobacteria bacterium. Taxonomy (GTDB): domain Bacteria; phylum Pseudomonadota; class Gammaproteobacteria; order Natronospirales; family REEB76; genus REEB76. The sequence continues at coordinate 5,574 of JBOIBD010000100.1, forward strand.
TGATAGAGCAAGGGGCCCTTGCAAAGCGGACATACCAGGATTTCAAGCAGTTTAGCATCCACTCCTCTCCTCCTTAATCACGGTGATTGGCTTTGTCGCAGTTGGTAGGTGTTCACGCAGACAAGACAGGATACGCATAGTGTCAGCATCAGAAAATTGCGCCGTGACTGGCACATACCAATGATTCTGCAACTTGAAACGACTGCATTTTACCGCATCCTTCTCGGTCATCAGTACCGGCGCAGAGTCCTCAAACATTAGATCTTCTTTGCATGGATTGACGTGATCTGGCAACGGTCGGCAGTCAACATGCAGTCCACGCTCTTCAAGTGCAAGAAAAAACTGCTCAGGATGGCCGATACCAGCTATCGCATGCACCTTCTGCCCAGATAATTCCGTCAATGACATGGATGAACCATCTGCAAGACTTATTGCATTATCCAACAGCATATCCATCATAACCACTCCAGGAACCAACGTTATGGACTTGGGTGATTTGCAAATAACAAGGTTTGCCCTTTTCAGTCTGCGCCTGGGTTCACGCAGGGGTCCTGCAGGCAGCAGCCAGCCGTTTCCAAGGCCCCTGCTGCCATCCAGCATGATGACCTCAATCGCACGTCCTAGGCTATAGTGTTGCAACCCATCATCACTGATGATTGCATCTACTTGGAATTCATCCTGGAGTCGCTGAGCGGTCCTGACACGGTCCGGTCCTGCCATCACCGGTAGTTTCGCATGTTGTGCAAGCAGCACTGCTTCATCACCAGCCAGCAACGGATTGGATGCCGGAGTTACAGACACAGGCCAGTGTTCCGATTCTCCACCGTAACCGCGGGTGATAATTCCCGGATGGTAGCCTTGCGCCTGCAAGGTCTGTGCCAGCCAGATAACGAATGGAGTTTTGCCAGTGCCACCGATGGTAATATTGCCAACGACGATTACCGGTACAGACAATGTCACTATCTTGAATATTTTCAAACGATAAGCCCAACGCCTTAGGGCCGTTAGCACCGCGAATATTCCCGCCAGTGGAATGAAAACCAATATTGGTCGGCTGCCATACCACTGCCGTAACAACCAATCGTGAAAAGCTCGGTGCACCATCTGTGTTATGGCGATCAGGCGACGGCAGTTTCACGGAATTGCATGTGGTACAGCCGCGCATAATGGCCATTGCGCGACAGCAGCTCAGCATGCCGGCCGCTTTCAACTACACTCCCCTGATCCAGAACAATGATCTTGTCAGCACGCTCCACAGTTGACAGCCGGTGCGCGATCACCAGCGTGGTACGTGAATGCATGAGGCGTTCGAGAGCCATCTGGATGTGACGTTCGGATTCGCTGTCGAGCGCCGAAGTCGCTTCGTCCAATATCAGGAGCGGCGCGTCCTTGAGCAAGGCACGCGCGATAGCGATTCGCTGACGCTGGCCGCCGGAAAGCAGCACGCCGCGATCGCCCACCATGGTATCCAAGCCGTGGGGTAGCTGCCGGATGAATTCCATGACATGCGCCGCTTCCGCGGCAGCAAGTATTTCCTGCTCGGTACGTCCCGCGAGCGTGCCGTAGGCGATGTTGTTACGGATAGTCTCATTGAACAGCATTACATCCTGGCTCACCAGCGCAATTTGTTCGCGCAGGTCATGCAAACGGTATTCGCGGATGTCGTGGCTGTCCAGCAGGATTGCGCCGGTACCTACGTCATAAAACCGCGGCACCAGGCTCACCAAGGTGGATTTCCCACTGCCGGAGCGCCCCACCAGCGCTACGGTTTCACCTGGCTGGATACTGAACGATAAATTCCTCAGCACCTCGCCCTTCGCCGGCGCATAGGCGAAGCTCAGATCACTGAATTCCAACAACCCGTGTGCCCGCACCACGGTCCTCTCGCCTCTGTCGGCCTCGTTTTCTTCATCTAATAATTCGAAGATACTTTGACCTGCAGCGATGCCTTTCTGCAAAGGTGCATTAATATCGGTGAGGTGCTTGAGTGAAGGCGTCAACAACAGCATGGCGCTTAGAAACGAGCCGAAGGTTCCCACGGAAATCACGTGCAACATGGACGGTAGCGTAGCGATATAGATCACCAGCGCCATACCGATGCCGGCCATAAGTTGAATTATAGGGCTGGATCCGGCGTTCACGAGCACCAATTTCATATTGAGTGCCCGGTTATGTTCGTTTACCTGTTCAAAATGTCGCGTCTCCTGCTGCAGGCCACCGAACAGTTTCACCACACGGTGCCCACCAATAACCTCCTCGGATACGCGAGTGACATCGCCCATTGAATCCTGGATGCGGCCACTATAACGGCGAAATCTGGCACTGATATATCGCACCAGCAGCGCAATTAGTGGCCCAACGACCAGGATGAAAATAGACAATTCCCAGCTCAAATAGAACATCAGCCCGACAAGGCCGATGATTGTGAGCCCATCACGGATGATGACAGTGATGGTATTGGTGGTGGCCTCGGCCACCTGCTCGATGTTGTAGGTGATTTTCGAAATCAACATGCCCGAGGAGCTGGCATCGTAATAGCGTGTTGGCAGCTGTAAGAGTTTGCCGAATGCCTGTCCACGCAAATTCTTGATGACACCGCGGCCAACCCACGTGATGAAATATGTAGCGAAAAATCCCGCCAAACCTCGCAACACAAATAGGCTGATCACCAACACAGGTATCAGCTTGATGCTCTTGGAATTATGCTGGACGAAACTTTTATCCAGCAACGGCTTTACTAGGGCTGCAAAAGCTGGCTGGGTCAGCGCGTAAATAATCATGCCCAGGATAGCGAGAGCGAATATCTGCCAGAATGGCAGCACATAACTCAGCAGGCGCTTGTAAATCCGGAATACGTCGCTGTCCAGGTGGAACCGGGGCACGTCAATTTCCCGCTGGGGTGTTCGTAGTGAGAATTTGAAGTTGCGTAAATCCCAATGCACCAGCCACATCCATCACTGTCACTACTGACTGATGGCTGGAGCGTGCATCGGCACGCAAAATGATCGGTAGGTCGCGTCGCTCCCCCGACGCCGCCAGGATCGCGGAGCGGATCTCGTCCGGGCTGGTGCCCACCACTGCCTTCTGATTGACGTAGTAATGTCCTTGGGAATCGATGGTCACTTCGACACCGGTAAGCCGATTGGGCGATGGGCTAACACTTGCACTGGGAAGCTCTACTGTCAGGCTGGTGTTCTGTATAAAGTGCGTGGTCATCATGAAGAACACCAACAGCATAAGCATCACGTCCACGAGCGAAAT
>JBOIBD010000101.1:0-8679 GCA_050739415.1 Gammaproteobacteria bacterium
TATGTGCAAAAGATCATGCAGGACTGGAAAGTGCCCGGACTCGCTGTGGCGGTGGTCAAGGATGGCAAGGTCGTGCTGGCGCGTGGTTACGGCGTGCGTGAAGTGGGCAAACCCGGCAAGGTGGATGCTGATACCCTGTTCGCCATCGCCTCCAACAGTAAAGCTTTCACCGCCGCGGCACTGGGCACACTGGTGGAACAGGACAAGCTCGACTGGGACGATCCGGTCACGAAGTATCTGCCGGGTTTTGAACTCAATGATCCCTGGGTAACGCGCGAAATTACCGTGCGCGACCTGCTCACCCATCGCAGCGGCTACTGCGATCCGATCTTCATGTGGTTCACGACCGGCTTCAACCGCGCACAGATCATCCAGCATCTACGCTTCGACAAACCCACCTACAGTTTTCGTTCACGCTTCTGCTACGACAACGCCACCTATCTGGTGGCAAGCCAGGTCATCCCCGCCATCACCGGTCAAAGTTGGGAAGATTATGTGCGCGCGCATCTTTTCACTCCGCTGGGCATGACACACACCAATACCAGCGTCGAAGCCATCGCTGCCGACTCCGATGCTGCCGCACCCCATGCCATCGTGGACGGCAAGGTAGCGGTAATCCGCCGCTATGATGACGACGCGATGGCCCCGATCGGCGGCATCAATTCCAGTGTCAACGACATGAGCCACTGGCTCATCATGCTGCTCAACGACGGACGCTACGACGGCAAGACCGTGCTGGATCCACGGATCATCGCGGACATGGAGACCCCACAGATGGTGATTCCCGTGGACAGCGGTATCGGCGGCTGGCTGCACGCCATGAGTCCGAACAGCCATTTTTATACCTACGGTCTGGGTCTCGTGGTCGAAGATTACGACGGTCACAAACTCTTGATGCACGACGGTGACATTGACGGCATGGCCTCGGCGCTCGGGATGCTGCCAGACCAGCACTTGGGCGTGGTGGTACTCACCAACATGGATCACGACGACGCCCGCAACGCGCTGCTCTATCACATCATGGATGAATACCTGGGCGCGCCCCTCCGTGACGTGAACGGCGCGCTGCTGGCGCTGACACATCAGCAGGAAACGGCAGATAAAGCCACACAGGCAAAGCTGGCAGCCTCGCGCCTACCTGGTGCGGTACCCCTGCCGCTCACGCAATACGCCGGTGTGTATGAAAATCAACTCGACGGCACTGTACGCGTTTCACTGGAGGGCGGTCATCTGGTGCTGCGTCTCGGCAACCCGAATTTCACCGGCGATTTGATTCACTGGAACCACAATACGTTTCGCGTGGAGCTGCGTTACCACTTCTATGACGAGTCATTCGACCAGTACGTAAGCTTTGATCTGGATGCCACCGGCAAACCTATGGAATTGCGTTTCTATGATCTGCCGGCACGCTTTATGCGCACAGCGCCGTCCGCAGCAACCAAGTAGTGATACTAAGTCAGTGCGGGCGCTTCGATTTGTGACTTAAGCGGCTGGCTGTGTCCAGCCTCTGGATCCGCCCGCTCGAAATGCTGACATTCTGCAACAGGTATTGGCTTCCAAAATCGTAGGTCCATTCTTCCGTGTGCAGCATAAGCTTCCCACCGGTACTTTTACCGCCGCTGACACGGGAATAGTGATCGCGTTTTTTGTTAGGCTTGCCGCAACGGCTGACCAAAGCATAGGCGCTCATGCCCAGGCGAATATCCTGCGGCGTGCAGTGCTGCGAGATTAGCCCGAATCCATAGCCAGGCGTTTCCACAGATTCGAGTACGCCCTTATGGAATCGTAGCTCCTGTAATAGTCGACTGGATCCGTAGTTGTAATACCAATATTCATCTACGGATTTGAAACGCCCACTTCTTGAAATACCCGTGTCGATATACACATAGTCAGGTGGGCCACATTTCTTGCGCACCAATTTCGCGGTTTCGCCGGTGTTCACCAAACCGTGGTCGCAGCTCCAGGCAAAGGCCGGCGGGGCTACCAACATCAAAAGGATGGCCCCAAACCCGATACTCCACTTTATTTTCATACCGATTCCTTCCGGTTAAAACCTGCGGTGATGTATAGCATACGATAAACTAGTGTCATCTCATCGGCTTATCAACAAGCGGAGGCTTTATGAAAAGTTTACTCGTACCAATGACTGCTGGCGCACTCCTGGTCGCAGCGGGTTGTACCTGGGTATCGCCCAGCCCGGCCGTGAAGACACAAGGCATCATGGTGCTGCCGCAGGATCGTGTGGCGCATTGCCAGCTGTTGAGCAAGACCCAAGTATCCATCGCGGACAGCGTGGGCTTCATCAACCGCGTTCAATCTGATGTGGAAAAAGACCTGCAGAACCTGGCCATGAACCAGGCAGTGGCCCAGAATGGCGATACGGTGTCGGCACTGACGCCAATGGACAAGGGCACACAGACTTTCGGCATCTACAAATGTCTCGGTGGCAACGCGTCCACTGCAACCACGGCTCCGTCCGCCGGCAGCGCGGTCCAGACCAGGCGGTATCAGCCGCCGCGTTGAGCCCCTGTTTCGCGTGACGTTTGCTTCCCAGCCAGGGCTTGCTTGAGCGGATCCAGATATTTTTCGTAACGCTTCCAGCGTCCCACCGAGCTCGAATAAATCGGCTGGTGCACTTGGGCAAGACTCGCGGTCCTGACCGGCCGCGAGGCTTCATAGAATCGCAGGCAGGCGTCATCCCAAGGCAGGCCGCAAAACGTCAGCAATTTGCGCGTCTGGGCCTCAATATCCATCACCACATCCTCGTACCGCATCTCCAGCATGCGTCCCGGCGGCAGTATCGCGCGCCAGTGCGCCATGAGCCTGTCGTATAGCCGGTAGAAGCGTCCCAATTCACCCAATTCATAACTGAAGAGATGACCCGTGGTGAAAAGTTTGGAGAAACACGATACGCAAGTATCCAGCGGATCACGCACACAATGAATGATCGTGGCGCGCGGGAAAACAATATGAATGAGTCCCACCAGCGCCATATTGCCGGGCAGCTTGTCAGTGACACGGGCACTGTTTGGCGCGAGCGCATCAAGCCAGGCGGAATAACGCGTTCCGATGCGTGCAAATCTCCTCGGCTCCAATGCAGCCAGCTGCATCGGCAGAGTATCGTCGTCTTCGCTCGTGCTGAGTTCTGCGCGCACACAACGGCGCAATGCCTGGGTTTCGCCCGCTCCATGCACCTGGGGGTGGCTGGCAAGTATCTGCTCCACTAGCGTGGTGCCGGAACGCGACATACCTACTATGAACACCGGGCGCGCGTCGTTGACGCCTGCATCTGCATTCCGCGTCATAAACCCGGAATCAAAATAACTCATGAAATCCAGGAAGAAACGTTGCTGACGCTCCTCGTCATACTCGATGCCTGCGCGCTTGAGCCGATTACCTTCAAGCCAACTCATGAAGGCGCGGTCATAATCATGCGCATCATCCCGAACCTTGCCAAGTGTGAAATACATCTTCACAGCGTCCTCCGGCTCCAATGTATCCAGATGTGCTGTTGCCGTCTCAAACGTCGGCCACAATGAATCATCTGATGCAAGCCTGGTCACCTGTGAAAGATTGTGCCAGGCGCCGGCGTAGCGTGGTCGCAGACGCAAAGCCTGGCGATACTGATTTTCGGCCTCACTGAAATTCCCTAAATCCCCGAGCGTCGCGCCGAGACTGTTATGGATTTCGGCGGATCCGGGATCAAGTTTCAGCGCGGCTTCGAAACAGTCCAAGGCTTCGCGCAAGGTACCGGCTTCCCGCAAAGCGAGCCCCGCGCTCTGGAGTTTTGCGGCATCGCCGGCCGCGAGCTCACGTGCTCGCCCGTATGCTGTTGCTGCCTCAGCATCGCGAACCAATTCATGCAGCGCGTGACCACGACTCAACCAGGCTTGATGATTATTTGCATCAATGTCGAGCGCTTGTTGATAGTTTGTCAGAGCTTTTGCGTACTCGCCACGTGCGGCTTGGGTCAGCCCCAGATTCAGATACGCCTCCACGTAATCCGGTTTGAGCACCAGCGCCTCACGGTAACAAGCTTCAGCTTCCGCATACCGGCCTAGCTCCTTATATACACCGCCAAGATTGAGACGATACAGCGGGCTGCCCGGGCCGAGGTCAATGGAATGCTGCAACAGATTCAGTGCGGCTTCGTCGTTGCCAGTCTGATGCGCCAGCAAACCGAGAAAGTGAGTGGCATCTGCATGCGCTGGTGACACGCTCAACACCTTACGATAACGCGCTTCAGCGCCGGTGAAATCACCGCGCTGGTGCGCGGCAACCGCTTCCTGCATAAGTATCTGCAATTGCGTCGGCATGCCGGTTTCAGTCTGCATAACCAAAAGCCTTGATATACGGCTGTAGCTGTGCACGATACGGCTGCAGGTAATGCACATAGCGCCGCCAGCGACCGCACGCCCCGTGGTACAGCGGCTGGACTATTTGAGCATAGCTTGCGTTGCTTACGGGGCCGCGAGCGTCAGCGTACGTCACGTGGTTCAGCACCGCGTCTGACCAGGACAGGCCGATGAACTCCAGCACAGCGCGCAATTCTTTCTCGGGTTCCGCCAGTAGATCCTCGTAACGCACCTGTCGAAAATTCAATGGCAATTGCGTCGAACAGGACAGCCACAAAGACATCATTTCGCAATACAGCTTCACGGTGCTTTCAAGCGAGGTGAACCCCACTGTGCCTGCATTGAACTCAAAATTAGTCATAAAGCAGGAAAGCACTACATCAAACGGGTGCCGGGTTACAAACAAAATTGGCGCACTGGGGAACACGCGCTGAATTGCGCCTGCATGCGCAGTATGGAAGGGAGATTTGTCCAGCAATCGGCGTGTGCCGACCGGACCGATGGCCGAGGTGACGGCCTGATGATAAACGCCGCGCGCAATTGCTTGTTGTGCGGCTGCGAGTGAGGCCAGTCCGTCGGGATAACCGCCTGGGGAGCTTGCCATACTTTCCAGCATGGTCTGTAACGCAGGCTGCTCTTCCAACACCACAAGTGCCGGATGCGCTCCCAGCATGGTATCCAGCAGTGTGGTGCCGGAACGCGGAAAGCCCACGATGAAGATCGGATCGTCCGAGCTTTCAGCAGATGGCAGCTCTTGCCAGGTTTGTATCCAATCACCTTCAAACCGCCGCCTTAAAGAAACGACCATTTGCAGATAATTGGAATTCACGGCTGTTTGATAGGCCGGAAGTTTTTTGGCCAATGCGTTCGCTTGGGAAAAATGCCGAAAGGCTTCACGGCTGTCGCCTATCGCATCGGCACACCACGCCAGCTCGAATTCGATATCCAGATGCAACTTGCTTGTCAGCGGGCCGCGCAGAAGCTCCAGAAGTACGCGTTGGGCTTGTGTGTGTTGGCCGCTGCGGCGCAGACAACGGGCGCGTACAAAGCGCAGCGTGACAAATGCCGGCCAGCGTTTCAGCCCATCCTCGATGACTTCCAGAGCCGCATCTATGCGGTTCGTCTGCTCATGCAGGATGGCCAGGTTTCCGTAAGTTTGTGGATAATCCGGAGCAAGTTTGCGGGCACGTTCAAACTGGATCAGCGCTTCGGCCGACCGGCAACGTGCCATCAGGGCCATACCCAGGACATCCAGCCACTGGGCCGATCCGGGTGCCTTTGCCAATGCAGTATGTGCGATTTTTTCAACTTCCATCAGCCGTCGGGATTCGAGCAAAGACAGCGCCAGGCGATAGCTGGCCTCCAAGTTGCTGGGATCTAGGTCCGTGGCTTGAATATCCAGCGCAGCCTTGTCAGGCGGCGGTGTTATGTCCGTTTCCCGCACTGATTTTCAGCCAAGGTTGGAGTTCTATTCGACTCATCGCAATTAAATTCATTTCCATCATGGGCTTGCACAATTATATTCATGTAAATCCACTTTGATAACTGTTGTACGGTCACAACGCACAGTTTGAAATCTTAAGCTATTATTATCAGCAGCGCTGAATGATGGGGAATAGTCATCGAATCAATCGAAATCATGGATGAATGGAATTTCCTTCCGCAACACCAGATGTGTTGTTTAAGCAACAAAAATCAAGGATACCTGTCGGTCAGACTGAGACTTAGCCACCAAAACTTGATTGTCGGGAGAACCCAAAATGTCCAATCGTAATCTGCTGAAACACGCCGTGCAGACCGCTCTGGCCTGTGGCGTCGCCACCTCCATACTTGCCGGTCCGGCCGCGCTGGCCCAGGATCAGGCCACACAAACCAATGCCAACAATGCTTCCACACAACTCGGTACGGTCGAGGTTACCGGCACCAAGATCAAACGCACCAGTGTGGAGACGGCACAACCTATCCAGATCATCACCCAGGAGCAGATCAAGGCCTCCGGGCTTGCCACAGTTGGCCAGCTCCTGCAAAGCCTGACCGCGTCAGGCGGAGCCCTCAATACCCTCGCCAATGATGGCGGTAATTTCACTTATACCGGCGGCGGCCAGACCAATGTGGACCTGCGCAACCTGGGCGCCAGCCGCACCTTGGTGCTGGTCAACGGCAAGCGCTGGGTCACAAACCTGGATGGAACGGTGGATCTCAATACCATACCCACCGCCATCATCGACCATATCGAAATACTGCAGGACGGCGCCTCGGCAATTTATGGCTCCGATGCCATCGCCGGCGTAGTCAATATCATCACCATTCAAAGATTCACCGGCAGCGAGGCCCATGCTTACATGGGTATGTATGACGGCAAAGGTGATGGCGGCGGCTGGGACGGCAGAACTCAGGAGTACGATTTCACTTCAGGCATAGCGAATGATAAAAGCAACCTGGTGTTCAGTGTGTCCTACACGAAGCAAGACCCTATCGCTGCTTCCAATCGCTCGATTTCCAAGGAACCCGTCGTGGGCACAGGCCAAACGCGTGGCAGCTCGGCCACACCTCAGGGACGCTTTGTATTCATTCCGCCGACTAGCAGTAACCCTAGCGATCCCAACAATGCGCCGGCCCCCTCCACCGGCCTGACCTCAACCCAATGTCCGACGACCAATTTTGGCTCGGCCAGCACCCCTAACTATGAGCCATTTTGCGATCTGTCATTGATACCGGGCCAGCCGGGCACATCTGCGAACCAGTATGCGCCGTTCACGCAACAGGATCGTTTCAATTACGCACCCTACAACTATGTACTGACGCCCGAGGAGCGTTACAGCGGGTACATGTCAAGCAATACCGACTTGGCCGACAACCTTACCTTCAGTACCAACGTGAATTACAGCCACCGTAACTCACAGCAACAGGCCGGGCCCACGCCGCTGTTCTTTGCTTCTACCAGCATCATCACCGACGTACCTGCCAACCAGAAATACAACCCATTCGGCTTTGACCTTAATACCCAGACTAACAATCCTCTCGGTCCGGGTTACCTGGGCCTTCTGGGCCGGCGTATGGTCGAAGCTGGACCGCGCATTTACAACGAGAGTGAGAATACCTGGCGCTACCTCGCTGGGTTAAACGGTTATTTCGACATGTTCGGCAGTGAATGGGATTGGGACTCAGGCTACATCTTCTCCCAGGACACAGAGACCGATACCAACTATGGCTCCTTCAACGTGCAGGATGTACGTAACGCCATGGGCGATCCGGCCATCTGTGCAGCCAATAGCGGTTGCGTGCCCATTAATTTTTTCGGGGGTCAAACCACTGCGATCACACCCGCTCAACTTGCTTACAGCGAGTACACACAGCAAAACCAGTTCCAGAATAATCAGCGTATTTACTACGCCGATATCACCAACAGCAGCCTCGCCAACCTACCGGCGGGTCCGTTGGGTTTCGCGGCCGGTGTGCAGTACCTGGAGCATGATGGCAGCTTTATCCCGGATTCCGTGGCCCAGGCAGGTGACGACAGCTTCAACCCGAAAGTGGCGGTACCGCCCACCTCCGGACGGCTCACCGAGAAATCCGTGTACGCGGAGTTTGATGTCCCGCTGCTGGCTAACTTACCGGCGGTGAAACTGCTGGACCTGGACGTGGCCTCGCGCTACACCAAGTACAACACCTTCGGCAGCAACACCACCAGCCAGGCCGGATTGAAATGGCAGGTGAATGACCAATTCTTAGCACGCACCACTTGGGCTCAGGGATTCCGGGCGCCAGATATCGATGATCTCTATGCGGGTCCGACACTGCTATCCTCACAACTTTCCGATCCCTGCAGCAATTACAACACTTCGGGTGTTTCAGCCACCGTGCAGCAGCGCTGCTCCAACGGCTTCGGCGGCGTGCCCGCTGTGCCTATGAGCTATACCCAGTCCAACCCCCAGATCAATACCCTGGAAAGCGGCAACCCCAACCTGCAACCCGAGACCTCCATCTCCCGTACCGTGGGTTTTGTTTATAGCCCGGACTGGTTACAGGGACTGAATGTTAATATGGATTACTACCGGATCGAGCTGAACAACACTATTGGGCCGATCAGCGGTCAGGCCATATTTGATGGCTGCTACGTTCAAGGCAACGTAAGTGATTGCGCACGCATCACCCGCGGACCGACCGGCGCTGTCACCAATGTCAATGATGCTGTCACTACTGATAATAGCATAAATAATGTCCTAACTTAGACGAAGAGAAAGGTTGCAGTGGGCAATGAAGGAACGCAGCAGGGGCTGGTTGGCAGCGATGGTCAGGAGTGCACGTTGAGTCTGGCGCAACA
>JBOIBD010000102.1:0-8657 GCA_050739415.1 Gammaproteobacteria bacterium
GCAGCAGTTTGCGGTCCAACATGTCGAAGCCGTGCACGTCTACATCCAGCATATCCATGGCCCGGTGCGCGATATCAGCAGTGATGCGGCCGTCCGCTTTCACTTCGGCGAAATCCCGCACCCGCCGCAACAGTCGATTGGCGATACGCGGTGTGCCGCGTGAACGCGAGGCGATCTCGCGCGCACCTTCGGGATCTACGCTCAACGCCAGGATACGCGCCGAACGTTTCACGATGTGGGTCAAGTCTTCGTGGCTGTAAAACTCCAGGCGCTGCACAATGCCAAAACGATCCCGCAACGGTGAAGTGAGCAAGCCCGCGCGAGTAGTGGCGCCAACCAGGGTGAACGGCGGAATATCCAATTTGATGGAGCGCGCGGCCGGGCCTTCGCCAATCATGATATCCAGCTTGTAATCCTCCAGTGCTGGGTACAGCACCTCTTCCACGACCGCACTCAGGCGATGGATCTCGTCCACAAACAGCACGTCGCGTGGCTCAAGGTTGGTGAGCAACGCGGCCAGATCGCCGGGGCGTTCCAGTACCGGGCCGGATGTCTGACGCAGGTTCACGCCCAGTTCATGCGCGATGATGTGCGCGAGCGTGGTCTTGCCCAGTCCCGGTGGGCCGAAAATAAGCACATGATCCAGCGCCTCGCCACGCTTTTTCGCCGCACCGATGAAGATCTCCATCTGCTCGCGCACCGCTGGCTGGCCGACGTAATCCGCAAGTGTGCGCGGACGGATAGCACGATCCAGCGCTTCGTCTTCGGCGGTATTTTTTGTGGTCACAAGACGTTCCATCGACATATCGTTTTCCTAAACCGCGCGCGCGGCGTTTTGCAGAGCGCGGCGGATAAATTCTTCGCTACTGATATCCGTCTCCTTGATCGCTTGCAGCATACGGCTGGCCTCCTGGGGTTTATATCCCAGGCTTACCAGCGCTGACAGGGCCTCTTCCCGCGGGCTCATCTCACCCACGACGGTAATAACGCCGCCGGACGCTTCCTCAAGACGGTCGCGCATCTCCACCACCAGACGCTCGGCGGTCTTGCGGCCGATACCGGGTAAGCGCGTGAGTGCGGCGGTATCGTTATCGCGCACACAACGCACGAAATTATCCACACTGATGCCGGACAAAATGGTGAGCGCTAGACGCGGACCAACACCGTTGACGCGGATCAGCGCGCGGAACAGCCGGCGCTCAGTTTCGCTGCCAAAACCGAACAGGATATGCGCATCCTCGCGCACCACAAGATGCGTATAAAGCATCACTTCTGCGCCCGCTTCCGGCAAATTGTAAAAGGTGGACATGGGCGCTTCCACTTCGTAGCCCACACCATGCACATCTATCAGCAGATGCGGCGGCTGCCGTCGCAAGAGTTGGCCACGCAGAAAACCAATCATCACACCGCTCCTGCGAGCTGCGCGCGCAAAGTCCGGCTATGCGCATGACAGATAGCCACTGCCAGGGCGTCGGCACTGTCAGGCTGCAAACGGCCCTGCAAACCCAGCAGGAGTTTTACCATGTGCTGCACCTGTTCCTTGTCGGCACTGCCCTTGCCAGTGAGCGCCAGTTTCACCTCCCGTGGCGTGTATTCATGCAGTGGCAACGGATGACCCAAGGTGGCGCAGATAGCGGCGGCGCGTGCCTGGCCGAGCTTGAGAGCGCTATCGGCGTTCTTGTGCACGAAGGCTTTTTCAACCGCTAGCTCCTGCGGCCTGAATTCAGTCACTACGGCGTTCACACCATAAAATATCTCGCGTAAACGTCCGGCGAATCCTCCACCACCCGTGCGGATACAACCGCTGGCCACGTGCTTCAGCTTTTGTCCATCATTGTCGACCACGCCATAGCCGGTAAACAGGGAGCCAGGATCAATGCCCAGGATACGGATCACTCACGCGTGCTCATGAGGCTTGCAACAGTTCTTCAGGGAATTCGGCATTGGAATAGACGGTCTGCACATCGTCCAGATTTTCCAATGCTTCCAGCAATTCCAGCACCGACTCAGCGTGCACTCGGTCTAGCATCACGGAGGTAGATGCCCGCTGAATGATTTCTGCAGAGTTCGGCTTGAGGCCGGTTTTCTCCATAATCGTTTTCACGTTGTGAAAAGCTACGGGATCGGTCAATACCTCGAAGCCGCCCGCATCGTCGGGTATGACATCCTCGGCACCCGCCTCCAGGGCAGCTTCCATGAGTTTGTCCTCCCCGAGGCTCGCGGGAAATCTAAGCACCCCACATTTGTTGAACAGGTAATTCACGGAACCATCGGCGCCGAGATTGCCGCCGTGTTTCGTAAATGCGTGGCGCACCTCCCCGACGGTTCGGGTGCGGTTGTCCGTCAAACATTCCACGATGATGGCAATGCCGCCCGGTCCGTAACCTTCGTAGCGAATCTCCTCATATGACACACCTTCCAGTTCTCCCGCGCCACGTTTGATAGCGCGCTGGATGGTATCTCTGGTCATGTTGGCATCAAGCGCATTATCCACAGCCAGCCGTAGGCGTGGATTGGTATCCGGATTCGGATCGCTGTTACGCGCGGCAGTGGTGATCTCGCGGATAAGGCGGGTAAACAACTTGCCGCGCTTCGCATCCTGGGCGTTCTTGCGATGCTGGATATTGGACCACTTGCTGTGACCGGACATGAAACTACCCGTATTGCCGCATCAAAAGCTGAGATTAAGGCCGACCATGAATGTACTGTCCAGCGTCACAGTGCTGGTGCCGGTGAACGCCGCAGTTATATGCCGGTAGCCTACATACAGATCTGCGTTATGCAGTATCTCGTATCCGGCCTTCACGCCATATTGCAGGTAACGATCAGCATTGTTGAAAGAAACAATATTCGGTGCGTAATAAAGTTCACCGCCAATATGGAAGCGGTTATACGTTGGCCAGGTATAGTCGAAACTTCCGCCGAGGCCCAGCACTGTTCCGTTACCGTTGTATTGCTTGGGACTGATGAAAAACACTTTTCCACCCACAGCAAAAATAAATGGTGAACCCACTGGATTCGAATTCCCCACCACCTGCACGCCGGCGCTGCCGATGTCCACCTGACTCGTGTGATGTAGGTAGCCGAGATCGCCCTGCAATCCGGTATTGGTCAGGTTCGTGGAAAAATCCACGGCTGCGGCATTGCTGCCAAGATTGAGATCCAGGTTACTGGCTTGCGCGCCAAACGCCATAACGGATAGCGCCACTAGAACACCGGCAATGCGTAAAGACATAATAGAGTCTCCTTGAATGTGGAAACGGGTTGAGAGCTGCACCTGAGATATATGATAACGGGAAATGCCTGAAGCCTGCAGCTTTTACGGATACCTTACGCGTCTCCTGCAGGAATGGCGCACGCCTGATCAAGACCAGCAAATTGATATGGGTGTGCCGGAGCCGGCAGTACCTATGACATGAAGGGGGAAACTTTTGGAACCTACTGTGACCTGACTTCACCCGTTAAGACACGTCGTATTCCTGGCCATGGAATCCAGTCACGGCCCCGCCGCATCAACCAGGCAGCGAACAGCTCGAAAAGCCCCAATACCCCGATCACACCACCACCAGATTTACCACCGGAGGCGTTACTCACATCGCTCGATGCCGTCACGGTTGTGGTGACTGTAGCCGTGTTATTGGTCGGATTGGGATCCGGCTGACGCGCACTCACGGTGACAGCATCCTGGATACTGCCGACGATAGTTGCTGTCACCGTGATGGTCGGTTGCCAGTCGGCATTTGGAGCCAGGCTTGCAAGTGTGCAGGTCAGCGTCCCACTCGAGTTGTCGCAGGTGCCGCCCGCCGCGTTCGCTGACACAAACGTCATGCCTGAAGGCAATGTGTCAGTGAGTGAGAGACTGGTGGCCGCCACCATAGTGCTGGCATTGGTGACGGTGAGCATGTAGGCCAGGTTCTGGCCGACCCTGACGCTCGCGGGATTACTGGTGAGAGCCAACGACACGTCTGCCGAAGCGGACGGTGCGAAGGCATAGGCTCCCGCATCCCATGCACCGCTCACGGGACGCGCGTTAGGGGTTCTGGCTGGGCCGCTCATCACCGTGTGGTTTACCGAGTCGTAGCCGACTGCATAGGTCGTATCCTGCATGCAGGCGGCTTGGGCGTTTGTATTCGGAATCATGTTGCAGATGGAAGTTTCATTCGTACCGGCTCCAACGGTGGCGTCTCCGACCGCCGTGGGCGAGAACTGAAACGTTTGCGAAAAGCTGTAGCCTTGGGCATTGGCGGCGGATTGCGTCTGCGTGATATTCGTCGCTTGAGTCAGCGTCCCGGCATCCACTGCGACAATCGAGCCAGCGGTAGTGATAGTGTGGCTGTTGGAGAGGTAAACCGTTCCCCCGACCACCTCCCTATAGCAGCCCTGTTGCGGACCCGGCGCGGCATCCGGACCGCCTTCGCAGGTATTATTGAAAACATACCGCGTTCCAGTTGTGCTGATCGCGCTTAGCAGGAAAGTATTGACGCCTGCTCCATCAATCGCCATGGTTACATTGGTGGCGATATTATTGAAAATGAATTCAATGCAGCCCGGTCCGACGTTGGGGTCGTAACCTTCGCCCGCCGCGACCGTAATGGCCACGTTGTTGTAGATCGTGGCGTTGCATTCATCATAGGTGGAATTGAACAAGTGCTCGTGCACGCCCGCGCCGCTGGAACCGGAACTCAATGACACGGCATTGCCGTTCAGGAACAAGTTGTCATGCAGCGTGATCAGGTCTGCAGGATCCAGGCTCTCGGGAAGATCCTTGAACACGTTGCGAAAAACTGTGCCCGGCCCGCCGTACATGCCCTCGCCGGTGGCATACCCCGGCAGGGAGGCGTTGGTGGCATCCGAGCCGTCAAATACATTGTCGTGCACTTCACCGTGTTTCTCGTCGTTGCCAGAACCGGCCGAGGCGCCGATGATGGCCTTTGTGTAATCCCCTGGACTTGGACTTGCAGTCCGGCTGGGTATGAAGGTCGAGGGGAACATCCAACCGTGGAAGTAACTATTCTCGATATCGAAGTGGTCAGTTCCCGAACCGTTCGTCATCAGGATGTACGAACCCTGACCGAAGTGCCCGCCGTCGGTTCCCGACACCGAACACATCCCCGTGAACTCGAAGTTGTCTATGATCCAATACTGGCGACCGCTCGCGTTGATCAGATTGTGCCCCGCTGCACCCTGATCGTAGTTGCAGGCTGTGTTCACTGTCGCCCAGCCACCACCGCTGAATACCGGCCGCGTCCAAGCACTGCCCGCGAACCACACGGGGTCCACGCCATAGTAAATGCAGCCGCCGCCCGCCGTGCCACCGTTGCAACCGACCGCCGTGGTCGAGGCATTCCCACTCGATGGCAGGTTCCACGGCCAGATGGTGTAATCCCAGGTGACGCCGCCTTTGAAGATAAGACTGTCACCCGCAAGTGGGGTAGTGGACGCGCAGTTGGCGGCACAACCATTCATGCCGGGCGCGTGTTTCCAAGGGGCAGATTGAGATATGCCGCTGTTTGAATCAGTGCCGCTGAAAAAGTCTATGTAATATGTCGTGGCTGACGCGCTTCTAGCAGCCAGGAATACATTCAGGAGAATGGCGAATACCACCAAGCGACGCATATATTCTCCGAATCTCTATGGCCAGACTCCGAATGTTAGATACCCAGGCTTTTTAGCCTTCGGCTGCCATACCTTCATGGCCTCATGATCGACCTTGATCGACACTTTGGCACGTTCCGGATTGCATAGGACAATTGCACCCGCTCACGGGTCGGGCTCTGTGCTGTCGAAGTCCCAGGTATTGATCGTCGTCCACTTGAACGTACTCATGTAGGTAGTCACTTTCTGTAGCGTCGCGGCATCAATATCAGGATCGCCGTTGAACTCCGCCATCTGAAAAGCCGCGCTCGCGATGCTGGTGTATGAGTCGGTCGCGGGCCAGTAGCCATCGTCGCCGACGTGGGCATGCGTGTTGGCATCTTGCATCATGATGCCGTAGGTGACGAGGGTTTGATCCGCGATTCCGGTAACCGGACTGCCTCCGGGTGTGGTGGCGACCTGGAAGGTGGTGGGTGTCACGTTGACGACATAGTATTTCGTACCCTGCGTGAGCCCGGCGGGAACCGTGGTTTTACCCGGGCCGCTGAGAACCTCCGATAAAGAGGTGTCATAGTTGTTAAAGTACAGGGGGTCGCCATTGCTGATCTTGACGCCTTCAATGGTGCCTGACGCCGGCCACGAGAAGACGTTGGAGGCGACCGGTACGGTATATGCGGCCAAATACTCGTTTTCCGGGGCAAACACCGACATGTTGTCATCGAGCACAGTGAGGTCGCGATACGTGGACTGCTGGTCCGGCGCGTACTTCCAAGCGTCGATGTCGCGGCGCGCGGCGTCCATCGCGAAGTCATGGAATCCCGTGAACCCCTGCTCTTGGGTGAGCCGGTCGAGGAAGTAGCCACCGAGGACGATGAAATTGTTCATCCAGAGCG
This sequence comes from Gammaproteobacteria bacterium, assembly GCA_050739415.1. GTDB lineage: Bacteria > Pseudomonadota > Gammaproteobacteria > Natronospirales > REEB76 > REEB76. The sequence goes on from JBOIBD010000102.1 coordinate 6,489, forward strand.
ACGAGGGGCCCGCGTGGTCAACCCGTATAAGGCCCTTCGCGAGCTGCGCCGGCGGAAAATACGGGAGCGAATCGCGCAAGTAGTCGTTCGTGAGCGACGTATCATCAGCGACGAGCGTCTGATAAACGCTGCCGTCCGGCGTGATGGCGTTGGCTTGGCCGATGGTCATCATCGCCCAGCCGAGGCCTCGCTCTTGCACCATGTCGATGAGCTGCGAATACGTGGTCGTCGGCTCGTTCGGAAAGCCGCGGGCGGCGGCCCACTGAAGGTAGAGGAGCTGTTTATCGTGACCGTAGATGTTGTAATTGAGGTCGCGATGCAAGTAGTCCCAGCCGCTTAAGACCGCATCGATCATGTAGTAGCGCCCAAGGAGGAATGCCATCATGTAGGCCGGGTTGACCATGTGCGCCGCGCCCTGCTGACCGGCGATCCCGGTGCCGCCGTTTGGCGTTTCGAACACCCAGGCCCCGCTCGGATCGTTGCCGAGGACGGCGGAGACGGGAGCGGCCAGGCCCGCATAAGGCGCATGACCCGTTGGCTTGCCCCCTTCCGAGATGACTAACGGAATGAGCTTGGCCGAGTAGTCCCCGTTGACCTGGCGGGGATCAGTATAAAAATAGTTATAGCTCAAGTTCGCGTGCGCAGCGATCTTGGCGTTCTCCCAGGCAAGTGGGCTCTGATCGAGGATGGCCTGAACGTCGAAGGTCGTGAGCAGCCCGCGACCCGGATACCCGCCGGTTCCGGATAGCCCGCCGGTCCGGTTCCCGTTGCCGCCGAGCGGAGTGTAGGTGAGCGGCGCGGGCGCCGGATACTTTGCAGCGAGACGCAGTGGCGGCAGGTAGCCCGCGCGCATCATGCGTTGCAAGGTCGCGGTCGAATACACCCGGTCCTCCTGCGGCTTGGGCATCGAGCCCAAATCAATCCAATGCCCGTCCGCATCGGCATCGAGCGATGCCCAGCGCGTGTGGTAGGCCTGGTGCAGACCGACCTGCGTGTCGAGCACGGTAGTTCCCCAGAGCACCTGCGCATCGTAGGTGCGCTCCTCCTTGGGTGTGTTGAAGATGACCGTGCCGTCAGGCGCGAGGGTTGACCACCAGTCTTGCGTGAACACCGGATAGATGACGAGCGCGGTTGGCGTCATCCCGTCACTGGCGAGCAAGAAGTGAATTTCGGTTTGTAGCCGCAGATGCTGGTCCGCCCCAGCGAGCTGCCACACTTCGACGACAACCTCGTTGGGCGTATCGGCGAGGATCTCGCGCCGTGTCGTGGTTTGAATGGCGGTTTTAAGTGAAAAGTTCAAATCCGGCAGCGGCCCCGATGCGCTCCCCGAACAGTTGGTGAGGTGCACGATGAGATCGTTCGGGCTGTTGGCGATCCACGCCCAGGGATCGAATTTGGAAACCCCTTGGGTGCCCGACACCGTATACACATCATAGGCCTGAGTCTTCGTGATGGGGGTATCGTCGATCATGCGCAGCGTGGCCCAGCGCAGTGAGCCATCTGGCCAGTGGTTTGAGAAGATCGTCGAGGCGCGCACGTTTGCTCCACCGCCGCTGCGGCGTGCGGCGAGCATCGTCCCGGCGGGCACATCGCAGGGCGCGAACGCGAAGCCTATTTCATCCGGATCGGTCCCAGTCGAACTTGCGACACCGCGGGGCACCAGTGACACCGTTCCTACGACGCTCCCAACCGGAGCCGGTGTGCAATTTTGTGCGGTACCGGCAGCTGTCGCCGTGCCCAGGAGCGTGACACTCTGTGGGCTGCCCGCGGCGTTATCCGTGATGCTCAAAGAGCCTGCGAGCGTGCCGGCGCTGGTCGGCATAAAACTCACTTGAACCGTGCAGTTCGCACTCGCTGCCAGGCTCGCAGGACAATTATTTGTCTCAGTAAAGTTGGCGGTGGTGACAATGTCCGAAATCGACAACGCGGCCGTGCCGCTATTGCTCACCATGATCGGCTGTGCAGCGCTCGTGGTTCCCATGGCTTGACTGGTAAAGGTGAGGCTGGGCGCAGAGAAACTTACTACCGCTCCCGCAGCGGACGGTGGAGGCGATGTCGATCCGCCGCCGCAGCCGCCGACAGCCACAAGATTCGCGAGCAGGGCTGCATGGACCAAAAACCGGTTTCTGTTGCTTTTCATCGCCACTCCCGTATCAGTCACTGCGATTG
>JBOIBD010000103.1:0-8629 GCA_050739415.1 Gammaproteobacteria bacterium
GAGGCTTGCTGAAGAACACGAATCGACTGCTGGTGACGTGCGCACTGACCAATCTCTATATCGTACGACGTCGGTTACTGCGGATGCAGCTGGCGTAAATATGGAAAGAAGGGTAAATATCACGGCACCAACGCAATCGAAACCATTAAATCCGCGTACTAAATCTGTGTCGCGGCTAACCTGACCCACTCATGTTGTTGTTGATTACGAGAAACTTTAAATCGATCGATAAATCAGAGCATCCTTAGGATAAAGTGAAGGGCCGTGTGCGATGCACACGGCCCTTTTGATTGTACCTTGCACTGCTGCCGCAACACCGTCTGTCTCATGCGGCATCCGATCCAGGCTGTCTGATTTTAGGAGAGAAGTCCATGCGCAAACTTGCCGTGTTTTCGCTGCTCACGCTCATAGCAGTGGTTGTCGGGTTCATCCTGCCACAAACTTACGAACACTATGAAATACCTTTACAGACCACTCCATCGGGTTCTTATACTTTACTAATCTCAAAAGTTCACGCACTACCTCTGCCTGCCGGCGTGCAGGCAGGCGATGTGTTGGACCTGCGTCGGCTCACACCTGAAACCCGTGCATGGCTGATGTTAAACAACCCATCTCCCGAACACGCCCATGACCTGTTGATACAGCGAAAGGCAGCACTGCTCACCGTCTCCGTTATCAGCACACGGGCTCCACAAACTTTTTCATCCACTATTCTCAACCGGGTTCTCCGCATGCTGGTGCTGCTATCCATCCTGACCCTGGGCTTGCTCACGTTGTGGCGAGGGCGGAACTGGACTGCATGGGGATTGAGCCTGCTCGCCATCTCGGTTCTCATCAGTGACAGCTTATATAGCTATCCGGGATCTCCGTGGCTAGGGTTAGGTTTGAACTTGCTGGCAGGTTTGGGTGGCCCGGTGGGGTTTTCAGGGCTATATCTGACCGCCCTCGGACTCGCAGGTTCCGGATTGCATTCGAACCTGCGCCGAAGCATCCATGGTATTTACGCTGCAGTTTTAGTGCTTTCAGTGGTACTTGCCATCGCCCCTTCGACAATCGCGGTATTCGAGGGAAGAATCCTCTTTTACAACAATATTGAAAGTTCGGTTGCGTCTCTACCCATTGCCCTGCTGATCCTGATTCCGTTGGCGGTACTGATATTGGGCTACCGCCGGGTAGATCTGGCCCAGCGTTTGCGCATCCGCTGGGTTCTATGGAGTACGGTGCTGCTGGTTCCGGTGCTAGGTACGAATCTGGTCCAAAATTATTTGACTGATCCGACGGTGATTCAAGTCACCGTGGAATTCAGGGCACTGTTCGCTACCCTCGCCTTCGCGGGTTACACCTATGCCGTACTCCGCCAGCGGCTGGTGGACATTCGTATCGCCGTGAACCACACGCTGGTTTACAGCATTATCGTTGCGATCGTGGTGGGCATATTTGCGGCGGTCAGCGCTTTCCTTGAACACGCCGCACTCGGCCAGAATGCCAGTCTGTTCCTGGAACTGAGCATACCGCTCGCACTTGGCATCGCCATCCATACATTGCGCAAACAGGTGGAAGGTTGGATCAATCGTTTCATCTTCCGGCGTAAATACCGTGCCGAAGCAGCGCTCAATGACTTCGCTCGCACCTGCGATTTCATCGAGGAGCCGCAGCAATTACTACATCAGACTGTGGACAACGTATTGCACCACACGGGTGCGGAAGTCGTAGCGCTTTACGAGCGCGGAATGCGCGATTACATCTGCCTGTACCAAGTGGGCAAGCGCGAACTCCCGGTGCAAGTGGAAACGGACGATCCCGCCTTGGTGCGATTGCGAGCTGGTGATCACGAGGTGGATCTGCATACGCTGCCCGGAGCATTGGGTGGTGAGGGTTACGTATTCCCCCTGATGGTGCGCGGTACCCTCCTGGGCGTGCTGGCCTGCGGGCAGCGGCCTGCGGAACAGTATGCCGCCGATGAGCGCACGCTGCTCCGGCATGTGACCCATCAAGTGGCCGCAGCCTGGCAGACGCTCAAGGTGCGCGATAAGGAAAAATTGGTGGAAGCTTTGGCAAGCGGCGCAATCGAGCCATCGACCGCACGTGAACAGGCGCGCCAGTTGCTGCTGGCCGGTCAAACTGCCTAACGACCGCACTCGTAGCAATTGAGCCGCCATAAAAAAGGCCGCAGATTTTGCCTGCGGCCTTTTCTTATTTCTATGAAACCGACTCAGTGAGAGCCATGTGTCGAGCTGATGAACTTCGCGGCGTTGTCGTGCAGTTCCTTGAGCGAAGGAACATGCACGTACACCATGTGACCGGAATCATAAAATGCATACTGGATGTTGCTTTGCAGTCTGTCCGGCATGGGCAGGTGATGCATGGTGTAGATCGCCGCATAAAACGGTGTTGCGAGATCGAAATAGCCGGAGTTCAACAGCACCTTGAGGTCAGGGTTGTAGATCATTGCCGAGGCCAGGTCCGGCATCACGTTGGTCGCGAGCGGCAGTGGGAACGGTGAGCCCGGCGGTTGGTGCTTCATGTCCCACTCGGGAAACACATTGATTTCCGGGCGATAGACTTGACCTTGGCCGAATTTCAGGTCTTTGCGCACATAATCGTTGAACGCCGACACATAGGCCGAACTGATGGCGGCTGACTGGGGATCATATGAAGCCTCTTCAGCCAGAGGGTCCATAGCCGGACCAGCGAAGCGGCTGTCAAGACGACCGGTGAGATCCTCAGAATCCAGCAGCAGTTCGTGTTCAAACTGCGGGCCGTTGACGCGCAGGTTGGCTCTCAACAGATAGCTGACCGGCAGGCCGGTGTAATTGTGTAACTGCTCCGCAATCTGCTGTTTGGCGGTTGGGTCAAGCGTTGAACCTGCTTGTAGCGCTTTGGCATAGTCGCCCATGGCGAACTGTTCCACCTTTTGCAGCAACGGCTGGAGTTCCGCTGGCTGGTTCGGCAGCTTATGGTGATACCAGGCGGTGGCGGCGAAGGTGGGCAACAGCGTCTCGTAGGATATATCTACGCCGGGATTGGCTTCCGGGAAATCGGCATTGATGTCGAAGTTGAGAATCTCGGACAGCAGGATTACGCCGTTAAGGTCCACGTCATCACCGGTTTCCAGATCATTGGCGAGCACCGCCGAGCGGGTGGTGCCGTAGCTCTCGCCGAACAGATACTTGGGCGAGTTCCAGCGGCCATATTTGGACAGGAACTCGGTGATGAACTGTGCGAAAGCCTTACCGTCTACGTCCACACCATAGAAATCCTTGGGTGTCCCAACACCACCGCGATCCTTGTCGAGAATACGGCTAAAGCCGGTCCCCATGGCGTCGATGAAGACCTCGTCGGTGGCGTCTAGCAGGCTGTAATCGTTGTTCACCAGTTGATAGGGCGCGGCGGGCGTATGTGTATGGTCTGAGGTCACCACCCGCTGCGGGCCGAAGGCGCCCATATGCAGCCACACGGTGGAGGAACCGGGGCCGCCGTTGTAGAAAAAGGTCACGGGGCGATCTCCTGGTTTTACACCGTCCTTGAAATACGCCACATAGAACATGCTGCCCGTAGGTTTACCGTCTTTATTCTTCAAGATCAGAGTTCCGGCCACGGCCTTGTAATTGATACGCTGGCCTTCGACTGTAACCGAACCTTGAGTAGTTGATTCCTGGGGTAAAGCGGGCGACGCAGCGGCCGAAGCTGCTGGTGCTTTGGCCGCGGGCTTGTCCGCCGCGACGGCCGGTAAAATCAACGCACACAAGGCGAGTAGCGTAAGCAGGCTGGATGCTTTCACTGGGATGCTCCTCGAGGATTATTGTGATGTAGTACTACGGGTGCTGTCATGACACCGGTGCCACCATTTAAGTTCCCGAACCGGCTCAAAAAGTGGGCACAAGCATAATGCATTCGGTCCCCAAGTCAAAGTCCACGTGATTCTCCGTCGCCGACCGTGGTCCGCCCAAAGCGGATGCAAGCCGAAAGTCTCAGGAGTACATTGCTGCGAGCTGTTATCGCGGGTGTTCCGCTAGGTTCCTCGGAGAAATTCAGATATGTCACGGATAAAAATCGATCTGCCGGAACAATTTTCCTTCAGCACCGAGTTGGACGTGCGCGTGGGCGATCTTAACTATGGCAACCATCTTGGTAACGATGCGGTGCTGACGCTAATTCATGAAGCACGGCGGCGCTTCCTGCGCTCGCTCGGCATCGAGGAAATCGGCGCGGATGGCATCGGCTTTGTGATCGCGGATGCGGAGGTGGTGTACCGCGCTCAGGCTTTTTACGCCGATCGGCTGCGCATCGAAGTGGCGGCCGGTGATTTCTCCAGCCGCGGCTGCAGCTTCTATTATCGCGTCGGCCACGTACCTGGCGAACACGTAGTGGCGGAAGCCAGAACCGGCGTGGTGTGCTTCGATTTCCGTGCGCAAAAAACCATCGTCTTCCCACCGGCAATGTTAAACAAGCTGCGCAATGGCGCACTGTCATAGTCTCTATTAACGGCAAGTCCACGCTGGGGTATAGTTTCGAGACTTTAACAAGCGGCGGCATTCAAACCACCCGCCAGTCACACTGCCGACCACAAGCAAGGACTCATCCCGTGTCAGCCGCTATCGCCATCCTCTGGATCATTATCTTCATCGTCTTCAGCCTGACGATCCTGTACCTGCGTACCTCGCTGTTGATTGCGACCGGCCTGTATCTCCTGTATTTCATCATCTATACCCTCATCGGCACCGGCCCCGACTGGCTCGCGTTACTGTTCTGGATCATTTTCCTGGTGATCGCCATCCCGCTCAACGTCAAGGAGCTGCGGCGTTACTGGATCAGCAAACCGCTGCTGGATGTGTTTCGTCGCGTGCTGCCGGAAATGTCCGAGACCGAAGCCGCAGCGCTGGAGGCGGGTACCGTATGGTGGGATGGCGAGCTTTTCAGCGGTAAGCCCAACTGGAAGAAACTACTGGAGACTCCGGCGCCGAAACTCTCCGATGAAGAGCAGGCGTTTCTGGACCAGGAGGTGGAAGAACTGTGCGGCATGCTGGACGAATGGAAAATCACCCATGAGTGGGGCGATCTGCCCCCACCGGTCTGGGAGTATCTGAAGAAGAAAGGCTTCTTCGCCTACATCATTCCCAAACAATATGGCGGCAAACAATTCTCGGCACTCATGAACTCAGAGACTCTCGCAAAAGTCGCGACCCGCAGTCCCACCGCCGCCTCCATCATGGCGGTACCGAATTCACTCGGTCCAGCAGAGCTGTTGCTGCGTTACGGCACCAATGAACAGAAAGACCATTACCTGCCGCGGTTGGCTTCCGGTGAAGACGTGCCGTGCTTTGCCTTGACCTCGCCAACCGCCGGCTCCGATGCCGGTTCACTGACCGATCACGGCGTGGTCTGCAGAGGCCTATGGGAAGGTACAGAGGTCACCGGCATCCGCCTCAACTGGGACAAGCGTTACATCACTCTGGCCCCCATCGCGACGCTCATCGGACTGGCGTTCAAACTTTCCGATCCCGAGCACCTGGTGGGCACCAAGGATGAATACGGCATCACTGTGGCCTTGGTGTCGCGAGATCTGCCCGGCATCCGCATCGGCCGGCGGCATTTCCCGCTCAACATCCCGTTTCAGAACGGCCCATTGCATGGCAAGGATGTGTTCGTCCCCATCGATGCCATCATCGGCGGCATGAAGATGGCAGGCCAGGGCTGGCGCATGCTGATGGAATGCCTGGGCGCCGGCCGCGCCATCTCGCTGCCCTCCAACACCACCGGTGGTGCGCGCCTGGGTGTGTATACCACGGGCGCCTATACACGCGTGCGCAGGCAATTCAACTTACCGATCGTCAAATTCGAAGGTGTGGACGAAGTGCTGGGGCGCATGGGCGGCTTGCTGTATTCAATGGAAGCAGTACGCACTATGACCGCTGCCTCGATTGATCAGGGTGAGGAACCCGCGGTGTGCGCGGCTATTTCCAAATATCACGTCACCGAAATGAGCCGCCTGGTCGGCAACGATGCCATGGACATCCACGGCGGCAAGGGCATTCAATTAGGCCCGCGTAATTATCTGGCGCGCGGTTATGAATCCATCCCCATCGCTATCACCGTGGAAGGCGCCAATATCCTGACGCGCAATCTGATGATCTACGGCCAGGGCGCGATCCGTTGCCATCCCTATGTGCTCAAGGAGATGCGCGCTGCCACCCTGGCCGAGCATGCAAACACTGCCGCTGCCCAAGCCACCACGGATGAACAGCGCGCTGCAGCTGCCAGCGAACACCAAGAAGCGTTGCACCAATTCGATGACGCGGTATTCGGACACATCGGACTGGCACTGAGCAATACGGCGCGTTCGCTGGTGCTGGCGCTCACCAATGCAAAGTTCATAGGCGTGCCTGTTCCAGGCCCAACACGGCGTTTCTACCAACACATCAACCGTTTCAGCGCAGCCTTCGTGCTGGCGTCGGACGCCGCCATGCTGACGATGGGCGGCGCGCTCAAACGCAAGGAGAAACTTTCAGCGCGTCTCGGCGATATGCTCAGCTACATGTATATCGCATCTGCCGTGCTTAAACGCTTCGAGGACCAGGGCCGTCCGAGCGATGACCTGCCACTGGTGGAATGGGCCTGTCGCCAGGCGCTGTATCACCTGCAGGAACAGATGCATGGCCTGCTGCGCAACTTCCCCAACCGCTGGGTAGCGATGGTGCTGCGCTTCCTGATCTTCACCCGCGGGCGAACCTATTCGGCCCCGCCGGATGAATGCGGTCAGCGCATCGCTGAATTGATGAGTACACCCAGCGCCGCACGCCAACGTCTGACGCGCAATACTTATATCGGCAACAAACTCAGTCCCGTGGGCATGTTCGCGGAAGCGCTGGATCTGGCCATCAAGTTGGAACCCCTGCACAAGAAAATTCACGTTGCCACCCGAGGTGGTGAACTCAAACTTGCACCCGGCACCTCGTCGATAGCCGTCGCACGCGAAGCGGGCATCATCAGCGATCAGGAAATGCAGCAATTGCAACGCCTGGAGGAACTCACCACCGAGATTTGTGCGGTGGATGACTTCGCGCCGGATGAGTTGGGCACCAAACCTTTCCCGCCTCATCCTGTGCGTGGTTGAATGCGTTTTTCCGGGTCGCGCAGCTCATCTTGGTGTCCGGCATGACTGACGGCACCCTCATCTACGAAGTCACACTCGACGTGAAACGGCGCGTCGCTAAACGCTTTGACGCTTGGCTGAAGCTGCACATGCGTGACATGCTCTCGTTGCCGGGATTCCTGGATGCATGCTTGCTGCCTCCGGACCAGATTCCGGCGAGCACCGATGCCAGCACGCTGCGACGTGTGGTCCGGTACCAGCTCGCAAGCCGTGCCGACCTGGAAAACTACCTGAGCCAGCACGCGGCGCGCATGCGCGCTGAAAGTGCACGCTACTTCGGCAAGCAACTACACACCAGCCGCCGGCTCCTGGATGCCGATGGCCAGGAAGTGGCCCTCGGCCAGGATATAGTGGCAGCGCTGGCGCAACCGCTCTTGCGCTGTCTCAACTGTAACGCGCCACTCAGTGGCAAATATTGTTCGGAATGCGGTCAGCCGAGTCACACGTATGCGGCGCCACTGCGAGCAGATATTGAGGACTTCTTCGGCAACCACGTCGGCTTCGACACCAAGTTCTTCCGCAGCATCGGCCCGTTATTATTTCGCCCCGGCTTTCTGTCGCGTGAATATTCGGCCGGGCGGCGCGTGCGCTATATCAATCCGCTGCGACTGTACATTTTCAGCAGCATCCTGTTCTTCCTGGTCGCCTGGAGTATTACACCGTCGAATTTCTTTCATTTCAACGACCACTCACAGCTCACGTCATCTGCGAAGTCTGCCGTGTCCTTATCACCGGCCGAACAACAGGATATCCGCAACAACCCCTATTTGAGCAAGCAACAAAAGCAGACGATTCTGGACAACGCGGCAGGTCGAAAATCAAAACCCGGTAACGCTTCCAACGCAGCCCAAAAGCATGTTGGGTTGGATATCGATCCGATCGCTGAGCCCAAGACCTCCGTCACCGACACGGACAACAGCACCAACAATATCAATGGCAACATTTTCGGCCGGAAATTCAGCATGCCCAAGAGCGAGTTCGAAACCCGCATGATCCATGCTATGGAGAGCTATCTACCCAAGCTGATGTTCGTGTTCCTGCCGCTGGTGGCGCTGCTGCTAAAACTGTTCTACCTCCGCTCGCGACGCTACTACATGGAGCACCTGATCTTCGCGCTTCACAACCATGCCTTCATTTTCGTGGCCATGTTGGTGATGGTGCTGGTAAATCTGCTCGGCCGTCATGTCGCCTGGGTGAGCGCGCCATCGCATTACTTCAACGTGATCCTCGGCTGGTATATAGTCATTTACGTTTTCCTGGCAATGCTGTTTTACTATCGTCAGTCGTTCATCAAAACACTGATGAAATATCTGTTGATTGGTTCTATCTATTGGATCGCGCTCATGGGTGTGCTGGTGGGTGGTGTCATGTTGATTCTTGCCTATGTGGTGGCGGCCTAGGCGCAGACGCGATTGCGGCCGCTGTGTTTGGCTTCATACAGTTTCTCATCAGCGACAGCGATGACTTTATCCACCT
>JBOIBD010000104.1:0-8445 GCA_050739415.1 Gammaproteobacteria bacterium
ATCAAAAGCGAGGAGGCTTATGCCACCGCGCGTTACGTGTTCATGGACACGCTCGCCTGCGGCATGCTGGCGCTCAATTATCCGGCGTGTACCAAACTGCTGGGCCCGGTGGTGCCGGGTGCGAATCTCAAGAACGGCGCGCGTGTACCGGGTACCGGTTACGAGCTCGAGCCGGTGCAGGCGGCCTTCAATATCGGCACCATGATCCGCTGGCTGGATTTTAACGACACCTGGCTGGCGGCAGAATGGGGACATCCGTCCGACAATCTCGGCGGCATTCTTGCTGTTGCGGATTATCTGTCACGCAGAAATCTGGAAGAAGGCAGGCCATCATTGACTGTGCACGACGTACTCACCACCATGATCAAGGCGCACGAAATCCAGGGCATCATCGCGCTGCAAAACAGTTTCAACCGCGTGGGTCTGGATCACGTGCTGCTGGTGCGAGTGGCATCCACCGCGGTCATCACGCACATGCTGGGCGGCACACGCGAGCAGATCATCAATGCGGTATCCAATGCCTGGATAGACGGTGGCGCGCTGCGCACCTACCGGCATGCGCCCAACACCGGTTCTCGCAAGAGCTGGGCCGCGGGCGATGCCACCTCGCGTGCGGTGCGCCTCGCGCTCATGGCCTTGAAAAACGAGATGGGTTATCCCTCGGCGCTGTCCGCCAAGACCTGGGGGTTCTGGGACGTGCTCTTCAAGGGCAAGCCATTCACGTTCCCGCAGAGCTTCGGCAGCTATGTGATGGAAAATGTGCTTATCAAGATTTCTTTCCCGGCGGAATTTCACGCGCAGACCGCGGTGGAATGTGCCATGCAATTGCATACGCAGGTGAGGGACAGGCTGGATCAGATAGAGAAGATTATTATCGAGACACAAGAACCTGGCGTACGGATCATAGATAAAACCGGACCGCTCTCGAATCCTGCCGACCGCGATCACTGTATTCAGTACATGACAGCCATCCCGCTTATCTTTGGCCGGTTAACGGCGGAAGATTATGAGGACAAAATTGCAGCCGATTCGCGTATTGACACACTGCGCGCCAAAATGCAGGTTCGGGAAAACGAGAAATTCACCGAGGATTACTACGATCCCGCTAAGCGCTACATCGGCAATGCGGTGCAGGTGTTCTTCAAGGATGGTTCCCAGACCGAACGCGTGGTGGTGGAATTTCCCATTGGTCACCGCAAGCGCCGCGCGGAAGGTATCCCGCTGCTGGTGAAGAAATTCGAGAATGCCATCGCCGCACGGTTGCCGGCTAATCAGTGCGAAGCCATCAAACATCTGTGTGTAGATCAGAAAATACTGGAAACTGCACACGTTTCTGACTTCATGAAGCTCTGGACCGTGTGATTTACTTGCTAACCTGGAAATGCACCATGATATTGCTTAAACAATTCATATACTGCTTGTGCGGCCTCCTTGTATATCCACTGGCATCTGCAGCACCCGCACCCGTCTTTCAGTTAAGCGATCTGCAGAAGCTCGTTTCCTTGAACAATCCGCAGATCTCGCCGGATGGAAAACAAATCGCCGTGGTGATGTCCACACCCGATTGGAAAACCAACAAGAACAAGCAGGAGATCGATCTGGTGAATGTCGCCAGCGGCGTGCGGCGTGCTCTTACCTGGCAGCGCGAAGAGCTGTCCTCGCCGCGTTGGTCGCCGGACGGTAAGCGTCTGGCGTTCCTGGCCAAGGACGCAGAAACCAAAAAGCCACAACTCTTCATCATGCCCATGGATGGCGGCGATGCGCAACGCATCACGGATAACAAGCAAGGTGTGCTGGAATTTACCTGGAGTCCTGACGGCAGCCAGGTCGCTTTTGTGGCCCAGGATCCGCCGATCAACGAGAAAGCCATCAAGGAACACGACGATGTGTTCCAAGTGACCGATGGCAATTTCCAGTTGCGCGCGGCAGTGGCGCCCTGGCATTTATGGCTGGTGCCGAGCAGCGGAGGCATCGCGAAACAGTTGACCCAGGGCGGCTTCAGCCTGCAGACCGACCAGGAAGGCGCCACGCCGCTGGTGTGGAGCCACGACGGACATCGCATCCTCTTCACGGAATTCCCCAATCCCTATTGGGGACCATCGTTCCGGTCAGTGATCGCGCAAGTGGATGTAAACGGGGGCGCACCTCAAACATTGGTGTCCGCGCAAGGTGCTGTACGTTTCACCTATTCACCGGACAGCGATGATTTTGCCTTCATGCGGTCGCGCAACGGTGACCAGAACAACGGCGATGCCGTGTATGTGAACGTTGACGGTAAAACACGCGACGCTACCCAGGCACAGGCGCGCAATTTCAATTTCTACCATTGGATGCCGGACGGCAAAAACCTGTTGCTCGGAGGTGATTACGGCACTACTTCTGTTTTGTGGCGGCAGCCCGTAGAGGGCAATGCACGTCGGCTCGATCTCGGGGATGTGAATGTCGACTCGGAAGTGAGCGTGGCCAAGGATGGCGTCCTGGCCTTCATCGGCATCACCGGCAGCCACCCAGATGAACTGTATGTCATGGATTCGAGCAATGCGAAACCAAGACGACTCACTGATGTAAATGGTTTCGTGGACTCGTTGACTCTCGGCCGCGTGGTGCCCATAACCTGGAATGGGCCGGACGGTTTCCGCGAGGATGGCGTGCTGATCTATCCGGCCAATTATCAAAGTGGTAAGAAATATCCGCTGGTGCTGGAGATTCACGGTGGCCCGGAAGGCGCATCCACTGTGATCTTCTCACCGCTGCCGCAATTACTGGCGGCGGCTGGTTTCCGGTGTTCCAGCCCAATTACCGCGGCAGCATCAATCTGGGTGACGCCTACCAGCATGCGATCTTCCGTGACACCGGCGCAGGCCCTGGCAAGGATGTGATGGCAGGCCTCAAGGCCGTGGAGAAACTCGGCATCGTGGATACCGACCGCATCGGCGTATCCGGCTGGTCCTATGGCGGTTATATGACAACCTGGCTCACGGGTCACTACAAAGTCTGGAAAGCGGCCGTGTCGGGCGCGGCGCTCACCGACTGGGTTATGGATTACACCATCGCCTACTATCAGATGGGTGACACCTATTTCTTCGGTGGCTCGCCCTGGAGCGCCAAATACTGGAACATCTGGCGCGCACAGTCGCCGATCCAGTACGCACGCAATGTGACTGCGCCCACGCTTATCATGGGCGATGTGGGCGACCCCAATGTGCCGCTGGTGAACAGCTATGAGTGGTATCACGCGCTGCGCGATAACGGCGTGACCGTGGAGTTCTATGCTTATCCTGCAAACACCCATTTCCCACACGACATCGTGCGCACCACCGATGTGTACAAGCGCTGGGTGGGGTGGATGGAAAAGTATCTGAAATAGGCAGCCCAGGCGGGGCTGGTGCTGACCCTGCACTTTGGGCACTATTAGTCGTCCTAATCCTGACATTTGACGGGGAGATCCAAACATGGGGAAATTCGCGCGCACTTGGCAGTTGATGGGCGCTTCATGGCAACTGCTCAAGCAGGACAAACGCTTGGTCGTATTTCCATTGATTTCCGGTGTGGTGTTGGCGCTGGTCATCGCAACCTTTGCAATACCCATGTTCGCTGACGGCGAAGTGCACCGTTACCTGAGCGATCCCCATCATCCGTCCAGGCAACTGTATGCAACCGGCTTCATGTTTTATTTCATCAGCTATTTCATCATGATATTTTTCAATTCAGCCCTGATTGCCTGCGTGATGGAGCAGATGGATGGCGAGCAACCGACCATAGGCGGTGGCTTGAGTTTTGCCTGGCAAAGATTGCCGCAGATTTTTGGTTGGGCACTCTTGAGCAGTACGGTGGGCTTTGTGTTGCGACTGTTTGAACAACGCGTCGGCTTCATCGGCCGAATCATCGTCGGCCTGCTGGGTATGGCGTGGACCATCACTGCGTTTCTGGTGCTGCCGGTGCTAGTGGCCGAAGGCAGCGGGCCGATCGAGTCTTACAAACGGTCAGTCGTCATGCTCAAGCGCACCTGGGGCGAGCAGATCATCGGCAACGTCAGTTTTGGCCTGATCTTCGCGCTGCTCGGTGTAGTACCGGCGTTTATCGTGCTGCTGCTCGCAGCCGCCGCTGGCCCAGTGGTTTTGGCGGTGTTCGTCGTGATCGTAGTCATCTATCTTGTGGCTCTAGGTTTGGTGCAATCCACGCTGCAGACAATTTATCAAGTCGCCGTTTACCGTTACGCAGCGGATGGACAGGCGCCATCCGGGTTTGACAAGCAGCTGATCGCCGACACGTTTCGCGTCAAGCAACCGAAATTCTGAGCTTGGGCTCCGGCAACCTATCGTTCTGAAATCGCCAGTGCCGGTGTATGTTGAGAAAGGTTAGGCGTCCGATGCACTGATCCAAGCGAGATCTTCTTAAGTTCACTGTGCAACTGCACAAGACGAGCTGCTGTGGTAGCAGAAGTACTGCGCGACAACGGCGTAATCGATGCAGCGCTATCTGAAACAACGGTGCGCATTTACTATATGGAACATGTATTCTGGTTGGTGCCAAATCTGATTGCAGGACGTGCCGGACCCAATCGTCAGCCATGGGATCTCGCGCGTTTGCATCAGGCCGGGTTCGGTGCCGTGCTCTCAGTCAATGATGGAGAGCTGTGTCATCCAGAAGATTTCAAGCGGGAGGGTATCGTTTATGCTCGTATGCCGCTCTCGGCAAATGCGCCGCCGCAGCCCGGCGATCTTGAGCATTGTCTGAGCATCCTTCCGAACGCCTATTTGTTCCTTTGCTCACAGATCGAAGACGATCGCGCCGTGCTCGTTCACTGTTCATCTGGCAAGGACAGAACCTGTCTTCTTTTTGCGTACTTCCTTATGAGTCGTGAAAGCCACACGCCAGAGGAAGCGATAGCGCGAGTACGAGTTATTCGTCCTATCGCGTTTAGTGCGGAAGGCTGGGAGGGATTCGCCATGCAGATACTGTCATCAACATTGGCCAAGTACCCCTTAATCCAGGCAGATTGCCAGTTATAATACACTGTAATACGTTGTATTTCGTCACTGAGGTTTGAGCATGAGCGTGACTACAGTTCGTTTACAGCCGGAACTCGAAAAGAGCCTTGAAGCCATGGCCGACAAACTTCATCGGAGCAAAAGCTGGCTGATAAATCAGGCCATCAGGGATTTCCTGAAGCATCAGGAACTGGCGCAGGTCCGATGGCAAGAAACACTGTCAGCCATGGAGGCTGTAGCCCAGGGGAAGGTAGTGTCTGGCGAATCGGTCCATACCTGGCTCAAGAGTTGGGGAACCGATAATGAATTGCCGCCGCCGAAATCGGGCAAATGAGGCTGCTATATTCCGAAACGGCTGTGTCCGATTTAGTTCGTCTTCGCGAATTTATCGTTGAGAAAGATCCGCTTGCAGCCGCACGCGTTGGCGCAGAGCTGGTTACCCGCATCGAGAATCTGCTGGTGTTCCCAGAGTTGGGGCACATTGTGGACCAGGCTCCCGATCCTAAAGTGATGCACGATGTAATCTTTGGAAAATATATCGTCAGGTACACGATCCATTCGGAGACCATCGTTATTCTCCGCGTTTGGCATTATTACGAGGGCCGCGGAAGGATTGTATGAATCCTCAAGACATTTCGAAGTTCTGGTTTGAAGAAGCGAAACCGGAACAGCATTTCAAGAAAGACGCGGCATTCGATGCGCTGATTCGTGAGCAGTATTCGGAAGTCCACCGCGCTGCAGCACAAAGCGAATTGTATGAATGGCGCACGACGCCGGATGGCAGGTTGGCGGAGATCATCGTGCTAGACCAGTTCTCGCGCAATCTCTACCGCGATCGTCCGAAAGCGTTTGCTTGCGACGGGATGGCGCTGGTGCTGGCCCAGGAAGCAGTACGTACCGAAGCAGACAAGTTATTGCCGCTGGCGCGCCGAGTATTCTTGTACATGCCCTACATGCATAGCGAATCACCACGTATTCACGAGCTTGCGGTCAAGCTGTTCAGCCAGGCCGGTTTGGAGTTCAATCTGGGATTTGAGCTGAAACATAAAGCCATCATCGAGCGCTTCGGGCGGTTTCCGCACCGCAACGCTGCACTTGGCAGAACTTCAACGGCTGATGAAATCGAGTTCCTGTCAAAGCCAAACTCAGGTTTCTAGTTCTCCCGTTTAGCGGAAATGCTGTTACTGGTATGCTGCCTGCAAATGAAACCAACCCCTCCATATTCCGGTAGGCATATCCCTGCGAGTTTGCAACCGGAAGATATGGCGCCGAGTGCATTAAACAAAGCGCGCACACTGCCGGCCTATGCCTGCGCGGATCCCGATTTTCATGCCTTCGATCTGCAGCAGATCTTCGCTGTCAGCTGGCAATTGGTGGGACGTGCTGATCAAGTGCGTGCGGTGGGCGATCATGTGGTCGCGGAGATCGCCGGCAAACCCGTGATCGTGGTGCGCGGTAACGACAGCGTGCTACGGGGCTTCTTCAACGTCTGCAAACATCGGGCCGGGCCGCTGGCGCTGGTGAACGGCAACGCCCGGCAATTGCAATGCAAATATCACGGCTGGACCTACACACTCGAAGGTCAACTGCGCGCCACTCACGAGATGCAGGAGGCAGAAGATTTCGATCTATCCTGCATTCATCTGGACACGATCCATCTGGGCGAATGGCAAGGTCTGGTATTCGCAGCCATGGATCAGCCCACGGTGCCATTGGAAGAGTTGGTCGCCGGCATAAAGGAGCGTATCGCACCTATTGAATTATCGCAGCTGCAGTTCCACACCCATGTCAGTTATGACATGGCCTGCAACTGGAAGGTATATGTGGATAATTATCTGGAGGGCTACCACCTGCCCTACGTGCACCCAGGGTTGAACAAATTGCTGGATTACCGCAGCTATACCACGCACACGGTTGAATGGTATTCCTGGCAGCACAGCCCGCTGGACGGGACTCGCGGGCCGTACCAATCGGGCGAAGCCTATTACTATTTCGTTTTTCCAAATCTGATGCTCAACATTCTGCCCGGACGATTGCAGGTCAACCGGGTGCTGCCGGTCTCACAGCGCCAATGTCGCGTATTATTCGATTACTACTACGCCAACATTGAGTCCGCTGCTATCCGCAAGATGATCAAAGCAGACCTGCGTTTCAGCGATGAGGTGCAAAAGGAGGACATCGGCATCTGCGAACGGGTGCAGATAGGGTTGGAGTCCGGTAGTTACCATGCGGGTCGCCTGTCACCCAAGCGCGAAGCCGGCGTGCACCATTTTCAGGAACTGGTCAGAAAAGCGTACCGCGAAACTGTGAACAAGGACTAAAAGAGGCAGGATAGTTTCTTCAATAACCCTTCGGCAGCCATGCATGAATGGTCGCGTGATGCGGCGACCACGCCGACCAGGCTGATGCCGCCCAAGCATGCACCAGCCGCATGTGTTCTTCTACGTTCTTGGCCTTGTGCACTTCTGCGACAGTCATGCTCCCTAAAGAGGGTGGAGGCGTGAGCCACACGTAGTGCGATTTGGAAGCAGGCGCGGCCGCCGCCAACATGGCTGTATTGGCGCGCTGCATATCCAACCCTCGTTCCAGCAACGGGCACAACCGGATGAGATGCACGGCGACGGACTGGATGCTCTGTGCCGAGGGTTGTCCGGGATGCTGCACCGCATACGCATCCACCGTGAATCTATGCACCTGAAAATAGGCCTGATCACTGTATTCCCGCGCCAGCACTTCGCCATAGGTAGCCCAGCAGCCCGGGGAAGACCCCAAGTAACGGTGGGTCGGACCCTGGATGTCGGCGAACAGTCCGCCACAGCCCATGCATTTGATCATCGCTTCGGTCATAGCGGATATTTAAAGCCCAGGGCTCGTAAGCCGAGATAGTATCATCCGTATTGCGGGTTGTAAGAATCTAGTCTTAGGTCTCCGAAACTGAGCACAAGCGGGGCAAGTAACCATGTTGATGGCCATCACACGTGACGTAAGCGCACGCATCACAGAATGTGAGCTCACGCATCTGGCGCGCGAGCCCATCGATTTGAGGCGCGCGCAGACACAGCATCGGCAGTACGGGGAATTGTTGGAGGAACTTGGATGCAAGCTGCTTCGCTTATCGACCGAACCGGATTTGCCAGACTCGGTTTTTGTGGAAGATACCGCGATTGTGTTGGATCAGTTGGCGGTGATCACTCGCCCCGGAGCTGAATCACGGCGAGCAGAGATAAATTCAGTCGCCGACGTTCTTAACCGATACCGCAAGCTGTTTCATATCGAGTCACCCGGCACTCTGGATGGCGGCGATGTCTTGCAAGTCGGAAAGGCCTTATATGTCGGGCAATCACATCGCAGCAATGCACAAGGCATCGAACAGCTGCGCCGTATTCTATCGCCCTATGGGTATTCAGTCGTAGCCGTCGAACTGCATGATTGCCTGCATCTGAAAAGCGCCGTA
>JBOIBD010000105.1:0-8357 GCA_050739415.1 Gammaproteobacteria bacterium
CGAACCCATTGAAACCGCCGCCGCCAACAGCGGCGGTGTACAGCTCAAACTGCACACCACACTTAGCGACAGCACCAATGTGATCTACGGTACGGATGCGGAATATGCCCATGGTACGGTGCAGGAGTACCAGCCGCTGCCGCTCACCAGCGGATCATCGGTCCAGCAGGCCACCCGTCCCCAGGGGTTTCACTATGATTACGCTGCCGACAGCCGCACGCTCGCCGCGTATATGGATATAACTCACTACTGGAATCAACGATGGTTGTTTTCCGGCGGCGTGCGTGTCGAAGGCGTGCGTTACACTTACGTGAATTACCTCCCGGTCGGCAATACTCAGGCCGACGGCACACCTTGTGCTTACGGCGGCTGCTTGTTCAACCGGCCGGCAGACCGTGACGATCAATTCGTAAACGTATTGCCTAAACTGGGTGTGAGTTATCTCGCGACTCTCAACCAGACTCTCTATGCTGATATCAGCCGCGGTGAGCGCGCACCGCAGACCACGGAATTGTATGAATTGCAGAGCCAGCAGAACGTGGCGGATCTGAATTCAGAGACTGTGAACAGTTTTGAACTGGGTTGGCGCGGGAATACGGGTCGTTACAGTTGGGATACGGATGCGTATTACATGCTCAAGGACAATTTCATATTTCGCGACTCCAATGGATTCATTGTTAGCGATGGTCGCATCCGCTCGCGTGGCGTGGAATTAAATCTCGACTATGCGCTGACTTCCTCGTTGACTGTATTGATGAACGGCACCTACGCCATTCACAGCTATACCTTCAGCCAGACACTCGCCCAAGGTAATTACATTGCCGATGGTGACGACGTGAAGTATGCACCTCGCAGTCTGGGCAGCATTCGCTTGCGCTGGCAACCAGTGGAGGCCACGCAGATAGAACTGACCTGGACGCATGTGGGGGGTTACTGGCTCGATGAATCCAATCAGCATCGTTACGGTGGCCAAGACCTGCTGAATTTCTATGCGCAGCATTCTATGACGCACGGTTGGTCGTTGGCGTTGCGCATTACCAACCTGACCAACAAGGCTTATGCTGAACGCGCCGATTATAGTTTCGGAAATTACCGCTATTTCCCGGGTGATGGCCGCGAGACATTCATCGAAGTACAGAAATCCTTTTGATTGTGGGAGCGACGGTCCCCGTCGCGATGCCAATGTCATCGCGGTCGGTACGACCGCTCCCACAAGAAATAAGCAGTTGAAACTTTAGCGCGTCAACCAGGATTTTGCGCGTACGGTGATGACCGCGTAGGGGAAAATCCAGAACAGAGCAAAGGCCGAATAATAGGAATAGAAAATACCGTAAACAAAATCCCAGGAGCGTTCGCTACGCAAGTAATACAGCATATTAAAGCAGGCCATGAGGCCGATAACGAATAAAAACCGTAGCAGCGTGGCCGGATGCCAGATGATGATCGCCACCAGCAGCACCAGTGCTGCCCAGCTCACGGGATAACGTAGATTGGTTACAAATGCGTCAGTCACGGCGATGAAGCGCGCTGCCAGCGGACGTTTCCACACGATTGAAGCGAAACGTATTTCTTCACGGATGTAGCTGCGATCCCAACGCAGGAACATCTTGCAAAGTTTCAAGTAACCGCGCGGCACCACGGTGTACACGATTGCGGCGCGTTGATATACGGTGTCATAGCCCGCGTCCAGAATGTAGTTAGTCATGGAACGGTCTTCGCCATAGGTACAGGCTACGCCGAAAAATTTCTGCCCCACCCAGCGATCCAGCACTTCGCGCACTACGCTGGCGCGATAACCAGCGAGCGCGCCTGGGCAGCAGTAGACGGTGCCGTAGGTGGATTGCACTGCGCGCAGATAATCGAAACTCAGAGCGAAGCGTACCTTGAGCATGCGCGGGATCAGGCCGTCACCGCGGTTGTACACGGTTACCTTGCCAGCAACCGCGCCGACTTTGGGGTCGCGGAACGGTCCGGCCATCGCCAGCAGTGTGTTGGGTTCGATGACGCTGTCGGAATCAATGGTCACGATGACTTCGCCGCGGGCTTGCCGGAAACCCGCTTCCAGCGCGGCGCGTTTGCCGCGGTTCTGGGGAAAGTGCAGCGTGGTTACCAACCCGGGATGACGCCGGGCGGCAGCCTCAATGTGCTCCCAGGTATCGTCACGGCTGCCGTCGTCCACCACGAAGATTTCCAGTAGTCCGTGGGGATAGTGGGCGGCCGCTACGGAGTCTATGGATTGGGCCACCATGGGGCCTTCGTTGTAGGCCGGGATGATGACTGTGAGCGGCGGAGCATCGGCGAAGGTGGAGCTGGGCGGGGTGTGATAGCGAAACCATAGCAGGGTGCGGAATACGAGCATCAGCAAGCCCATGAGCATCCACAGAATGCCCGGATGCACGATGAAGCGGGTCCAGTGGTGTTCTTCGGCGGTTTGCAGCAGAGGTTGGAAAAGCTGCCAACGGAAACTTAAGTAAAGACTGGCCAGAAGGCCCAGCAGGATGGCCGCCCGTAACAACGGGTCCCAGGGTTGAAGCTGTAAATGGTGCTGATTCATGCCCTCGCGGGAAATCAAACGGGGACTGGCGTCGAAAGGCGACATAAGCTGACGGAATCCGTGCCGGGGGGCAAGAGTGTAGTGGAACTGCCACCGTCTTTCATCTCCCCTGTGACATACCGGTTTGATGACATATATGTGATTTAAGGGATATATCTATCAGACAAGTCTGACGAAGAACGTGAGGTGCAAGATTGGGTTGACCGCAATCTCGGGGGGGTTGATGAATTGAGTTGATGGTCGGATGAAATAAAACGGGGCCGCAAAGCCCCGTTTCTCGTATCCGTAAATCCGGAGTTATTTCTTAAGCGCTGCTTCTTCTTTCTGCACCAGGAATTCTATGCATTTCATGGCATCGGCTGGCGCCATTTGATAACCGGCACCGGTCATCCATCTGCCATTGATGACGAAGGTCGGCACTCCCTGTATACCGTAACGCGTCAGGGTTTGCAGCGCCTGATTCATTTTGAGCTGTACACCGAAGGAGTTCCAGGTGGAATCGAACTGCTGCTTGCTCACGCCATATTTTGCAAAGAACTCTTGTAATGCATCCTGGTTGGTCATAAGAGCATATTGGTTTTGCACGTGGATGGCGTTGAACAATGGGTTATGGATCTTCGGTTCCAAACCGAGCGCCTGGGCCGTGTAAAAGGCCTTGCCATCAATGTCCATGTGTTCGCCACCGGTCCAAGCGGCCGGGATGAGCTTGAACACCACGTTCGCAGGTTTGTGTTTCAGCCACGCATCCACGTAGGGTTCAAACGCGAAACAGTGCGGGCACCCGTACCAGAAGAATTCGATCACTTCGATCTGACCGGGCTGCACCGTAGTAGGCTGGGGCGGAGAGACCGGGACGTAGTTCACGCCTTCCGTGAAGCTGGTGGCGGCCAAAGTCGCACTGCTTGCGAACAGGCTGGCGATCAGCAATCCGATAGCCAAGGTTCTGAATGTATTCATCGCGAAGCTCCTCAAAATCAATATAATGTGAAGTGTTTAGGGAATTCCGATTCTATTCCAGGCCCGTAGGCAGCATGGTCTGTTCACGCTGCACCAGCCAGTTTACCGCGTTCATGATGTCGGCAGACGGCAGTTTGTAGCCGGCACCGGTGAGCCATTTGCCGTTCACCGTCAGCACCGGCAGGTTGGTGACACCGTAACGTTGCGCCAGCACCTTGGCCTGTGCAATTTGTGTGTCAACAGCGAGCGAATTCCAGACGTTTCCGAATTGTTTTGCGCTGATGCCAAGCTTTCCGGTAAACACATTTTCATAGTCCGCCGCCGTTGTCAGGTTCGTATGATGGATATTAATTTCATCGTAAATCACCGCATTGGCCTTATCGGAGATTCCGAGTTGTACTGCGGTGTAGTACGCGCGTGCGGCTATATCCCATTGAGGATTGAGTGCCGCCGGCACGCGCGTCAGTATCACGTCCGCGCCCTTGCTTTTGTCCCAGGATTCCAGATACGGCTCCAGCGCGAAGCATTGCGGGTTGCCGTACCAGAAGAACTCCAGTACCTCGATCTGACCCGGGTTTACATTTACCGGCTGAGCCGGCATCACTGGAATGTAATTCACGCCTTCCCTGTAAGGAGACGGGGCGCTCGCGGCGAACGTCACGTTGGCCATGAGGCCGAGCACCAGCAGGCAAGGAAGCAGAAGCTTGTTTATAACTGTCTCCGCAACGTCACGCCAGTTAATCAAACGCACAACCGATCAGAGCGTGCACTGCGTCGAAAAGTTCATGGTTGAATCGTTGTGCTGTGCAAGCCTTGAATGTAGGACGCGACGGCTTTCATCTGTGCTGGTGTCAGGCGTGCGGCGATGGTATCCATCATGGCTGATTTGCGGGCGCCACTGGAGAAAGCCTCGAGCTGGCTGACCACATAATCCGCGTGTTGGCCGGCCAGCGCCGGAATCAGCATCGGTGCATTGCCGGCGCCATCTGGCCCATGACAGGCAAGACAGGCGGGTACGCCGGATTCGCGGTCACCGCCGCGATAGACGGCCTCGCCGGTTTTCACCAGGCTCGGGTCCGCCTCGCCGGTTTTCACCGTTTGGCTGGAGAACCAGGCGGCCAGATCCTGCATGTCCTGATCACTCAAGGGCGCGGCCATCCCGGCCATGATGGGATTCTTGCGCTCACCGGATTTGAAGCGCTGGAGTTCCCGGACGATGTAATCGGCGTTCTGGCCTGCGAGCTTGGGAAACTGTGGACTCACACTGTTGCCATCGGCGCCATGACAGGCAGCGCAAGTGGCGGACTTCTTCTGGCCGGCAGCAGCGTTGCCTTGTACCGGCGCGGCGTTGGTCTGGGCCGTAGGGGCGCTGGTCGCAGCCGCAGCAGTCTTGGACTGCACTGCAGCAGCCGTGCCGCCGATATTGATAGTGAGTGTGAGAACACCCACCGCAGCCGCAATCATCACAAACTTGTTCATGTGCAACAGCTCCTGGAGGAAAGCGGACGGCGCGGCGGCCGTAAGGTATGCTCGCGGAACCCCAGTCCCGCGGTCGTGCCGCGCAAATGAAGGCTGGATTTTACACCAAGCCCTCGAACTGGCTCCACCGGAACCCTAGCCCATGGATGTTGATTTTCGCCGAACTCGTTTCCTGAAAAGTGCCGCGGCCCTCTCGGATCTGCCGCCGGACACGGGCCGCGAGGTGGCCTTCGCCGGTCGTTCCAACTCCGGCAAATCCAGTGCCCTGAACATCATCGCCGGGATTAAAGGACTGGCGCGCGTGAGCAAGACTCCGGGGCGCACCCAGTTGATTAACCTCTTTACGGTTGCAGATGCGCAGCGTTTCGTGGATTTGCCCGGATACGGCTATGCCAAGGTCCCGGAGGCGGTACGCGCGGGCTGGAATCGGCTCATGGAGGATTATTTTAGTTCTCGGCAAGCACTGGTCGGGCTAGTGCTGGTAATGGACATCCGCCGCCCGCTCACCGATTTCGATGCCAGCATGCTTGCCTGGGTGGCGCCCCTGAACTTGTCGGTGCTGGCTTTGCTCAACAAGGCGGACAAGCTCTCCCGCAGCACGGCGCTGGGTGTCCAGAGCAAGGTGGCGTCCGAACTCGGCAGGCGCGCTCAGGTACAGGTGTTCTCAGCCTTATCCGGATACGGCGTCGAAGAAGCGCGTGAGGTAATCGCTGGTTGGTTCGCAGACGGACGAATGTGACAGGCAAAAAGAAACCCCGGCGCCAAAGGGGGAAAGCGCCGGGGTTAAGAGCTTCACCCGGCTTGGGGAGACCGGATGGCTTTCCCGCTCAGGGAGGTGAGCAGGGCGAGCACCATTGCGGCACTCAAAAGGTTTGAAATCTGATCTGAAGGAAAGTTCCAGGAAGCCCAGGATTATTTATCGCCCGTTTATCCCCTTATCTTGTTTTGGTTTTATTGTTAAATGCGTATGTATGGCGGTTGTTGCACTATTTAAAACAGCAACGGAAAGCGGCTTGAAGTATCGGTATGCCGAATTCAGCGTTAAACGAGATAAAACAATTCGAAATCGTGACATACGTGCCGCGCCGTGATTGAGATCAATCTCACTTTGTATAGTCGGTAGCATTCCTGCTCCTGCTTGTCCCGTAAGAATAAAGAGGAGATGAGGAGAATACGCACTCCTCAACCAAACTCTTCCACAAGGCGAGAAGGGGCAAGGACTATTTTTATTCAGTGGGCCTCGTCCCAGTTTGATCCCACGCCCACGTCCACCACCAATGGCACCTTGAGCTGCGCGGCACCAGCCATCAGATTTCGCGCTTCGCGTTTTAACGTGTCGAGTGCACTCTGTTCTACCTCGAACACCAGTTCGTCGTGCACCTGCATGATCATGCGTGCAGGTGTGCCGCTGTCCTTGAGCCAACGGTGTACCGTGATCATGGCGCGCTTGATAATGTCGGCGGCGGTGCCTTGCATGGGCGCATTGATAGCGGTTCGCTCGGCGTACTGGCGCACCTGCGCGTTGTACGCGCGGATGTCCGGTAAATACAAGCGTCGACCGAAGACGGTTTCAACGTAGCCCTGCTCGCGGGCAATCTCGCGGGTCCGGTCCATGAATTTTTTCACGCCGGGATAACGGGTGAAATACAGGTCCACGTATGCCTGTGCTGCTGCACGTTCAATGCCGAGCTGTTTTGCCAGGCCGAAAGCGGACATGCCATATATCAGGCCGAAATTAATGGCTTTTGCCGAACGGCGTTGGTCGTCACTGACCTGGTCCGATGTTACGCCAAACACTTCCGCGGCGGTGGCGCGATGGATATCCATGCCTTTCTCGAATGCACTTAGCAGTCCCGCATCGCCGGATAGATGCGCCATGATGCGCAGTTCGATCTGGGAATAATCCGCCGCCAGAATTTTATGGCCCTTGGCTGCGACGAACGCCTGACGAATGCGCCGGCCTTCCGCGGTGCGCACCGGAATATTTTGCAGATTGGGATCCGATGAGGACAGCCGGCCGGTGGCCGCCACGGCTTGATGATAAGAAGTGTGTACGCGTCCGGTTTTGGGGTTTACTTGTTCCGGCAGCTTGTCTGTATAAGTGGATTTGAGTTTATTCAAACCGCGGTATTCCAGGATCACCTTCGGCAGTTCGAATTCCACCGCGAGTTCTTCGAGCACGTCTTCGGCGGTGGACGGCTGGCCGCCCGGCGTCTTGCGCACTACCGGCAATTGCATCTTCTCGAACAGAATGGCCTGCAACTGTTTGGGTGAATCCAGGTTGAACTCCTGGCCTGCAAGTTTATGGGCCTTGTTTCCCAGCTTGTGCAGGGATTTCGTGATTTCTTCGCTTTGCGCCTTGAGCATGGCGACGTCAATGAGCACGCCGTTTTGTTCCATGTCGAGCAGTACCGGCACCAGCGGCATCTCGATGTCCTCGAAGACCCGACGCAGTGTTGGAACGGCGTTCAAGCGCGGCCACAGGGTTTCATGCAGGCGTAAGGTTATGTCCGCATCTTCAGCAGAGTATGGCGTGGCATCTTCGATACGCACCTGGTCAAAACCGATCTGTTTCGCGCCCTTGCCGGCCACGTCCTCATAATGGATGGTTTTGTAATCCAGGTATTTCTCGGCGAGTGCATCCATGTTATGGGCGCTGCCTACACTATCCAGCACGTAGGATTCCAGCATGGAGTCGTAACGGATACCGCGCAATTCCACGCCATAGTTGCGCAGCACGTGCGCGTCGTATTTGATGTGATGGCCCAATTTTGCATGTGCTTCGTTTTCCAGCAACGGTTTCAGGCGTTTCAAAACCGCATCGCGATCCAGCTGCTTCGGTGCGTCTGCATAACGATGCGCCAGTGGCACGTAGGCCGCCTCACCTGCCTGCACCGAAAAGGACAGGCCCACAATTTCCGCCTGCATGTAATCCAGGCTGGTAGTCTCGGTATCGAAGGCGAATAAATCGGCAGATTCGAGTTTTCCTATCCATTTGTTCAGTGTGGCTTCATTCAAGATCGCCTCGTAATTGACAACTGGTGCTAGGTGCTGCGTATCGTGTATTGCGTCAGAAGAAATCGGCGCCGGGGTTGCAGTTTTCTGAATATCGGTACTGTCAAGTTCACGCAGCCAGGATTTGAATTCGAGGTGGCTGTACAGTTCACGTAGTGCTGTTGTATCCGGCGGACGCATCGCCAGATCTTCAGGTTGTACCGGCAGTGGTACGTCGCAGCGGATGACTGCCAGCTGGCGTGAGAGCAAAGCCTGTTCATGTTGGGCGCGCAGTTTTTCTGGCAACTGTTTCGCACCGCGGATGGAAAGTTCCGGGATTTCATCCAAACGCTTGTATATTTCTTCCATGTTG
>JBOIBD010000106.1:0-8165 GCA_050739415.1 Gammaproteobacteria bacterium
GACGTGCTCATGCGGCGTGTCATGCGTCGCGGCGTCGGTTATGAGCAATTCGTGCAGCGTGATTATCTGGAGCGCGTGGTAAGCGCGTATGCAAACTTCTTTCATTACTACAGTCGCTCGCCGCTGCTGATCGTGAATGCCAGCGACATCAACTTGGTGGATAGTGAGGAAGATTACGGGTTGCTGGTGCAGGAAATCAGCCGTGTCTGGAGCGGCCGACATTATTTCAACCCCGCGGCGCGCTAGCTGTAGCGCGCACTTGATATCAGCCGCATAAAGCCGCATCTTGGTAGCGTCGCAGATAGGATATTCGCATGTACACCCAGCCAGAAAAGCGCAATGCAACCGATAGATTGACGCTCGCGTCGTTTACCAAGATGAAAACTGCAGGTGAGAAAATCGCGTGCCTCACAGCCTACGACGCGAGCTTCGCTGCGCTACTCGATCACGCCAATGTCGATTTGGTGTTAGTCGGCGATACACTTGGTATGGTGGTGCAGGGGCACTCGAGCACCGTGCCAGTGACGGTGGACGACGTGGTGTATCACCTGCGTATGGTGTCACGCGGCCTCACGCACGCTTATCTGGTGGGTGACATGCCGTTTCTGAGTTACATGGATGTGCCGACGGCGTTGCGGAATGCCGGACGGCTGATGCAGGAAGGCGGCGCGCGCATGGTCAAGCTCGAGGGCACCGGCGCGCAGGCCGAGATTGTCGCGGCACTGGCCGCCAACGGCATTCCGGTGTGCGCACACTTGGGGCTGCGTCCGCAGGCAGTGGAAAAATTGAGTGGGTTCAAGGTGCAGGGCCGCGGCGAGGCCGCTGCTGAACAGATGCTCGATGACGCACTTTCGCTGGAGCAGGCAGGCGCGGACATTATCCTGTTGGAGCTCATTCCGCAGAAACTCGCAGGCGAGATCACCCGCAAGGTAAAGGTGCCGGTCATCGGCATCGGCGCCGGCCCGGATGTAGACGGTCAGATCCTGGTGCTCTACGACATGCTCGACATCACGCCCGGCCGTCGGCCGAAGTTTGCGCGCAATTTCATGCAAGGCGCCGCCAGTCCGCGCGCCGCAGTTGAAGCGTATGTGAAGGCTGTGAAAGACGGTAGCTACCCAGCTGCCGAACACAGCTTCGACTGAAGTGTAGATCCAATTCAGGATTTCAAGGAAGGTTTCATCTATTTCCCCGTTCGCCCTGAGCTTGTCGAAGGGCAATCATTAACAAGCTGATAATATTCCGTTTATGCTTCGACAGGCTCAGCACGAACGGAGTTTTCAGATTTCACTCATGTACTTCACATGCTGACCCTGCACAGCGTTACTGAACTTCGCGACTGCATCAATCGCTGGCGCTATACCGGCCAGCGCATCGCCCTGGTGCCCACCATGGGTAATCTGCATGCTGGCCATATGCGATTGGTGGAACTTGCCCGCAAACATGCCGAGCAGGTCGTGGTAAGTGTATTTGTCAATCCGCTGCAATTTGGTCCGAGTGAGGATTTCAAGAGTTATCCGCGGACTCTGGAAGAGGACAAAGCGAAATTGATGAGCGTGGCGGCCAATTTGCTGTTCGCGCCGTCCGTCGATGAGATGTACCCTGGTGGGCAGGAGCAAATTACGCGCATTGATGTTCCGGAACTGTCCGCTATCCTGGACGGCAAGTTCCGTCCCGGACATTTCCAGGGTGTGGCGACGGTGGTGGCGAAACTGTTCAATATGGTACAGCCCGATGTGGCGGTATTCGGCGAAAAGGATTATCAGCAGCTTGCTCTGATCCGCCGGATGGTGGCGGATCTTTCCATGCCAGTGGAAGTTATCGGCGTACCCGCGGTGCGTGAGGCTGACGGACTGGCGATGAGTTCGCGTAATCAGTATCTAACACCGGATGAACGTGCGCTTGCGCCGGTGCTGTATCGCGTCCTGCAGGAAACAGCTCGGGCGCTGATCGGAGGTAGGCGTGATTTTGAAAAGCTTGAATCCGAAGCTGTGCGCAAACTTTCCGACAGGTTTCGCCCCGATTATATTTCCATCCGGGCAGCACACACCTTGGCGATGCCGTATCCAAATACCCCACACTTCGTGGTGCTGGCGGCCGCCTGGCTCGGCAAAGCACGCCTCATAGACAATATCGAAGTGCCTGCATGGCTTGATACGAAGTAGAACGATACTTGAGAGAATGCATATTGGAAGTGTAAAATTAACGTGTCTCAGGTTCTGAATATGTGAATCCCATGCAAGTCATTATGCTCAAAGCTAAATTGCATCGCGCCCGCGTAACCCACGCGGAACTGGATTACGAAGGCTCGTGCGCCATCGACGCGCACCTGCTGGAAGCCGCCGGCATCCTGCCCTACGAGCAGATCCAGGTTTACAACGTGACCAATGGCGAGCGCTTCACCACCTATGCCATTCGCGCCGAAGCCGGCTCGCACATCATTTCCGTAAACGGCTCGGCCGCACACCGCGCAACACCCAGCGACATCGTGATCATCTGTGCCTACGCGCAGGTCAACGCCGCCGAGGCAGTCAACTACAAACCGCGGCTGGTGTATCTCGACGAGCACAACAGCATCACCCGCACATCCAACGCCATCCCGGTCCAAGCCGCCTGAAAGCGAATCTTTTGCCCGATAACCGTGTTGCGGTACTTTCTAACGCCCTGGTTGACTGCAAAGAGCAAAGGATTAAGCTGGCGCACACTTGAACAACATGGATAGGTATGAGCGTTCCGGCCGTAAACTCACCTGCATCATCCGATCACGCTGAACAATTCCGGAAGAGCGGCTACACCGTACTACCACAGGCTATCAGCGCCGAAAGTGCGCACCTCATGGCTACCTATGCGCTGCTGCAACGCAACTGGCCGGATTACTACCAGCCGGAAGATATGTTCCGCGCTGCCCTTGGTCACTACGCCGATGCCTTCAGCGAAACCTTGTTGCTGGAACTCAAGCCCGCGATGGAGCAGGCCACCGGCCTGGAATTGCTGCCGTGCTATTCCTATCTGCGCATCTACGGTAATGGCGCGATTCTGCAGAAGCACCTTGACCGTCCGTCCTGCGAGATCAGCTCCTCACTCACACTGGGATTCAAGTCCCCAGCCTTGTGGCCGCTGTGTGTCGCTGCGGACGGTGTGGACAAGGCCGTGCCACTGGCGCCCGGCGACATGCTCATCTATCGCGGCGCCGATGTTCCCCATTGGCGTGAGTCCTTCACAGGCGAATACTGGGTGCAGACGTTTCTGCATTACGTGGACGCCAACGGCAAGTTCACCGATTTCAAATTCGACGGCCGTGAGCGCATCGGCCCCTTCGACAAACTCACCATGCAGCGCCACTTCCAGCGTCCCGCCAGCCTTGGCCGCAACGATGAGATGGCTACCGTGGGCCCGGATGCGCCTTGTCCCTGCGGCAGCGGTCTGCGCTTCCGTGATTGCCACGGCCGCAAGGTCTGATCCACCTTTAGGAGTCCTCCGAAAGCTTGTTTTCGATTACCCGGTGGAGCTGGTAGTGGCTTCTGCCATCAGGAACCCTTATTTCCGTCAATCAGTAGACCAGGGCAAAGCGCTGCTGCATGCAGCTTAAGTCCAGGAAATACCTGCACGCTAGCCGCCAGATTCATTGAATCAGGGCGCAGTTGCCATCAAAACCAGCCCTGAGCGGCTATCTCGTGTTGCTCAATGTTCTGAGTAAAATTACTCAACGTGTTGAGTAATTTGTATATGGTCCATCAACGACTACAAGCCGACATTCTGGGGGCGGCTGACGGAATCGGCAGTCGGTGCGCATCTGACTAACACGGCAGCTGCCGGTGATTGTGCCCTGTATTATTGGCGCGAGCGTAATCAGGAAGTAGATTTCGTAGTCGAAACCGGGCAAAAGTTGACGGCGGTGGAAGTCAAAAGCGGACGCGCCACAGGTGTACAGAGGCATAACGACTTTTGCCTCGGCATTCAAATCCGAACGCAGCCGGTTAGTGGGAGGGCGACGGCATCGCGTTGGAGGAGTTCCTTGGCAAGCCCGTGTCACATTGGATCGAGTGATGCACATATCCAACGAAGGGGTAGGTGAAGAAATCTGGACACGCGGGCCGGAAGAAAGTGGGGTGGCAGCGAACTTTGCGGATTGCCAGCTGTGAGCCACTTGGCAACTGTACCCAAAATGGGTATGATTGAACCCAGAATGGGTACACTCTCCAAACCCTCCGGTTTGGCCGACGCGCTGTTTTCCACCACCCAGCAGCGGGTGCTGGGACTGCTGTTCGGCCAGCCGGATCGCAGTTTCTACGCGCGTGAGGTAATTGCGCTGGCGGGCGAGGGAGGTTCCGGCGCAGTGCAGCGCGAACTGGCGAGGCTCGAGCGCAGCCGGCTGATTACATCTGAGCGCCGGGGTTCGCAAAAGTACTTCCAGGTCAACCGGGCGTCGCCGTTGTTTGAAGAACTGAATTCGATCGCACTCAAGACATTCGCGCTCACCGAACCATTGCGTGCAGCACTGAAACCTCTCAAGGCGAGGATCAAGGCAGCATTTGTCTACGGCTCGATCGCCAAGCGGCAGGACACCGCGAGCAGCGACATTGACCTGCTGATCATCAGCGATGCCGTGGACTACCCAGACGTGATGAGTGCTTTGCAGGCAGCGACTATGCAATTTGGACGTGAAGTAAATCCATCCATCTACAGCCCTCAGGAATTCACGCGCCGGCTGCGCGAGGGCAACGCATTCGTGACCCGCGTCATGGAACAACCCAAACTATGGATTATCGGTGACGAAGATGACCTCCCCGCTTGAAAATCTCTGCGGGCCCGGTAAGCCGCTTGCTCCAGAACCCCCGGATGCAAAGGAATTCGAGGGACTCAAACTGTTGGGCATCAGACGTCTCGCAGACGCGAAGAACAAAAGCAACTCCCTGGAGGGGCGTTTTGATCTAGCCTACAACGCGGCACACGCCTTGTGCCTCGCCGCACTGCGGCACAAAGGCTATCGCGCGCAGAGCCGCTATATCGTCTTTCAGGTGCTGCCGCATACGCTGGGGCTTGGGCCGGAAATATGGCGTTTACTCTCCAAGTGTCATGACATGCGTAATCTCGGTGAATACGCGGGCGATCTGAATGTCACTGAGCGGTTAGTCCAGGATTTGGCAGACGCCTGCGACAAAGTCGCGGAGGCGGTTAACCGTCTCGCTCAAGGTTGAGGGCCATATGCCCAGATCAACGCGCGCGCTGAGACACTCTTCAGCAAGCCGATGTTCAAACACGCAGCGCTCAACCGGCGCTGCCTGGTGCTGGCGAGCGGCTGGTATGAATGGCAGAAGCAAGCGCAGGGCAAGCAGCCGTTCGCATTTCATTTACAAGATGATGCGCTGTTTGCCTTGGCTGGAATCTGGACGCGCGGACCCGAAGAAAGTGGAGCCGCCGAAGATACGGACGCCAACCCGGTCGCCGCGCCGGTTCATGCTCGGATGCCGGCTATCTTGAACGAGAACGCGTGTAAAATCTGGCTGGATGCGGAGTACAAAGATGCGGCGCCACTGGAAAAATTACTGGCGCCATAGCAGGGCGCAGACCTCAACGCATATCCCGTCAGCACCTACGTGAATAGTCCGAAAAATACGGGGGAAGCATGTTTGAAGCCGGTAATTCAGTAGCGACAACGCGGCTGAGCCTTGCAAGCTCAAAGAATAAGTTCAGCGGGTAAAAACAAGGCCCCAAAGCCTCATGACTTTGGGGCCTGCTTTTGACAGTTGTGCGCTTTCAAGAAGATTTTGGTTTATATGTGAAAGGATCTGAGTGCAGAACATTTCTTCCTCTTAGCATCTCGCCCATGCGCTGTTCACGGTCCTGGTTGAATCCGCATTCGCGCGTGAAAATCCTGGGGTTCTTAAACGTGCCGAACAGCATGTCCCAAATCGGCAGGTCTGAGTAGTTATATCGGTGCACGCCCGTCTGGTGGTGAACGCAATGGCTTTCGGGCCGTTGTATGAAGTAACCCAACCAACGCGGTGTGCGGATGTTCCAGTGATAAAACATTTCGGCCAACCCGG
The DNA here is from genome assembly GCA_050739415.1 of Gammaproteobacteria bacterium. GTDB lineage: Bacteria > Pseudomonadota > Gammaproteobacteria > Natronospirales > REEB76 > REEB76. Next base: position 6,045 of record JBOIBD010000106.1, read on the forward strand.
TCATGACAAACGCCAGGGTGGCTGCCTGCGTACTTGCTCCGAGGATAGTGTAGGCAATCAAGCTTGAAAGCACGCTGTCCAGCAGGATCTCGACCGGGTGTTTGTAGAAAGTCGTCAAAAGCTCCAGCCGCTTGGGACTGTGGTGCAGTTGGTGCAGCCATAACCATAGATGCGGTATTTCATGGCGCCAACGGTGCCACCAATAAAACACGAAGGTAATCACAAAGTAGGTGAGTGCGGCATCGCTCCAGACGGAGCCAGTCGCTACATGCAGCAGGGAATACTCGGATAGCCAGCGGTTCCAAGTGAGTCCGGAGATGAAGATGACGCTAGCCTGGATGGCATTGATTGCCACGGCGCGTGCTATCCAGGTGCGCACCACCGGCCACGGGCGACCCGGCGACCGGTACTCGATGATGAACATCAGTGAGCCCGCGAGTGCGACGATGAGAATGACAATGGACATGACGACCTCCTCAATAAATTGGTAGTTCTTTGGGCGCGTGCGACAGCGCTATGGCTTGCTGCACCCTTTGCTCGGGAGTGAGCGCAGTCACACGCTCAATACGGATGGATAAGCTCGCGAGGGTGGCCATCGCCAGCACCAGAAAACTCAGGCCAAGCGCCAAGCTGCGCGCTGACCTGGGGCATTGGGTTTGCATGGTCTTTTCTCCTGTTCGTATCACTCGGCGGGAATGCCGGGCGAGGGCAGGATGAGGGGAGGGGTTATATGGCGCAACTATTCCAGTAAAAGTTGCTATTTATCTATCCTAAAGTATTAAAATATGATACTTTAATGGCTTGGATATCTAAGAGATTCCGGCCATGGCGCAATCGAAAGACTTGGCAGTCGCCCTCAAGGCAGCTCTCAAAGCCCAGCGGCTGACCTATGCTGAGGTGGCGAAAGGGCTGGGAATCAGCGAAGCCAGCGTCAAGCGCCTGTTCGCCAGCGGCAATTTCACTCTCAAACGTCTGGAACAGATCTGTGGCTTGTTGCGCATGGAGATATCGGACCTTTCCGACTTGGCGGTGGAACGCACCCCCCGGTTCAGCGCCCTGACTCCCGAACAGGAAGAGGCGCTTCTGAAGGCGCCCAAGCTGCTGCTCGTGACTTATCTGGCGCTCAGCCACTGGCGTTTTGCAGAGATCGTTACCGTGTTTGATATCAGCGAAACCGAAGCCATCAGCCTGCTGGCGCAGCTGGACCGGCTGGGACTGATTCAACTGTTGCCAGGTAACCGCATCAAGCTGCTGACCACGCCTAATTTCACTTGGCGCAAAGACGGTCCCGTGCAGCAGTTCTTGGAAAAGAGCGTATTGCCGGAGTACCTGCGCAGTTCGTTCCGGGCGCCGGGCGAAAACATGAAATTCGTCGGCGGCTTGTTATCGCGCGCCTCCCTGCAACGTTTTCATCAGAGTGTGGACAAGTTGTCCCAGGAATTTGACGAACTGGTGGAAGAGGATGCACGCTTGCCGTTATCCGAGCGGGATAGTTGTGCGGCGCTGTTGGCGGTCAGGCCATGGGAATTCAGCCGCTTTGCGAAGCTGAAACGAGCGGGATCATAAGCGCGATCCAACGGTATAGCGTACAAGCAGAGATCGAAGGAGGAGCATGCCGGCTATTATTCTGACGCGCTCCAAGGAGATTTTTCATGCTGATAGATCACTTTAATGAAGCGTTGGCTCTTGTGGAGGCGGGCACAAGCGGGAAAGCATCAAAAGTGAAGGTGAATGGGGTCCGGAAGATGCAGTGATTCCGGACGACACGCAGGGGGGAACCATGAAGGCGAAGACTTTTGTCGAACGTGGGATTTCGGAAGACCGCTTTACACAGGAGGCCGGGTTTGTGTGCCGAAATGCGTATGCTTTGGAGGCATAGGTCTGATAAATGGATGACGCGCGGGCGGCGGGGCCTGTGGTAGTGAAGTGGTTGCGGGTGGCTTATGGACAATGATCGTCGGCGGGGTATAACCCCACGGTCCCGGATACCACGCATAGCCATATCCGGGCCAATAACCGTAATCGTAATAATCCGGACTGGCGTATAGGCCGCCATAACCATAATAGGCGTCGCCGTAATAGCTGGATGGCGCATACGATGGCTGGTAGGGATTGGAAGCA
>JBOIBD010000107.1:0-8147 GCA_050739415.1 Gammaproteobacteria bacterium
GCAGTAAAGTATCCGTGATTGTCATACAAGCTCGTTGAACAATGGCAAAAAAGAAAACTGCCAGAGCAGACTTTGCCTATCACCCGCGAGAATTGCTGGTTTCCTGCATTGCACTGTTTGTAGGTGTACTCGGCTCGCTGGTGGCATGGGTATTGTTCCATCTGATCGGCTTATGCACCAATCTGTTGTTCTATAAACATTATTCCTGGGCGTTCACCTCGCCGGCCGGCAACCATTTGGGCTGGCTAGTGGTGCTGGTGCCGGTATTCGGCGGATTGATCGTGGGTTTGATGGCGCGGTACGGTACCGAGCGCATCCGTGGCCACGGTATCCCCGAGGCACTGGAAGCCATCCTCTACGGTAAGAGCATCATGTCACCCAAGGTGGCGATTTTGAAGCCGCTGTCCTCTGCAGTTTGCATCGGCTCTGGCGGACCGTTTGGCGCCGAAGGCCCGATCATCATGACCGGCGGCGCAGTGGGTTCGCTGGTGTCGAGAATTTTTACCTTGACTGCGAGTGAACGGCGCGTGTTGCTGGTGGCCGGCGCCTCCGCGGGCATGGCAGCCACATTCGACACACCCATCGCCGCCACGCTGCTCGCGGTGGAATTGATGTTGTTCGAATTGAAGCCGCGCAGCTTGATCCCGGTTGCGCTGGCTTGCGCTGTTGCAGCAGGGTTGCGACCGTACCTGCTTGGCAACGGACCGCTGTTTCCAGTACCCGGCGATCTCGTTGTCAGCAATATCGGTTTGCTATCAGCGGTAGTTTGCGGTGTGCTCGGCGGCATGTTGTCTGCAGTCCTTACCGTGGCGGTGTACGCCTGCGAAGATGCTTTCCGCAAATTGCCTATCCACTGGATGTGGTGGCCGGCACTCGGCGGCATCGCCGTGGGTATCGGGGGTTATTTCGAGCCGCAGGCTTTGGGTGTGGGGTATGACGTCATCAATAACCTGGTAAATGGCAAATTGCTGGTGATGGCGGCTGTGACTCTGGCAGCGGTGAAGCTGGTGATCTGGGCTATCTCGCTGGGTTCCGGCACTTCCGGAGGTGTGCTCGCACCACTGCTCATCATGGGCGCGGGGCTGGGTGTGGTGGAGGGCAGCTTCTTGCCCGGTGCGAGTCCGCTCATCTGGCCGATGGTGAGCATGGGTGCGGTGCTCGCCGGCACCATGCGCTCGCCACTCACCGCTATTGTCTTCACGCTGGAGCTTACCCACAGCATCAGCGCTCTGGGGCCGCTGCTGATCGCCTGTATCGCGGCGCACACCTTCAGTGTGCTATTCATGAAACGCTCTATCCTTACCGAAAAAGTCGCACGTCGTGGCTTGCAGATTTTCCGCGAATACGGCGTTGATCCCATGGGCACCCAGCTCGTCAAGGATTTGATGACCACCGATGTCATGACGATTCCGGATTCGATGACGGCCGCACAGGCTTGGGATGAGTATTTCGGTTACACCACGCAGAAATTCCGCAGCTATCCGGTAGTGGATGACCAAGTCAGGATTCTGGGTATCGTCACGCGCATGGAAATGGCGAATTTCAAGGCCGCATCACCGGACAAAAAGCTGGCGGAGTGTTTCAAGGATCAGCGGCCAGCCGTCATCACGCCCGAGACCACTTGTCAGGAAGCCGCCGGCCGCATGGCCATGGAACGTATGGAACGCCTGCCGGTGGTCGCCGATGAAGAGAGCATGAAGCTTCTGGGCGTGGTGACGCGATTCGACGTAGTCAAAGCGTTACTACCCTACTTTGAGAGCGAAAAACGCTCGGAAAAACTCGTGGATATCACCTGGCTTAATGGCCGACGCAGCAGACGCCCAAAAAACCCGGATGACGGAGACGGATCATCGGCATCGCGGTAAGTATGGCAAAGGGCGGTTGCACGCAGCTTTGCCACTTGCCCATGCTGTAAAATAAGCGGCGTCTCTACACAGTACCAACACGGACTAGCTAACGGAGCGGCCCCCCCCCATGTTTAGCCAGGATATGACGATTGCCGGGTTCGACGGCGAACTCAATGACGCTCTGCGTTCGGAGTTGAAGCGTCAGGAAGAGAACGTCGAGCTCATCGCTTCGGAAAACTATGTGAGTCCACGGGTGCTGGCCGCGCAGGGTTCGGTGCTCACCAACAAATACGCCGAAGGTTACCCCGGCAAACGCTATTACGGTGGTTGCGAGTTTGTGGACGTGGCCGAGCGTCTTGCCATCGAGCGTGCCAAAAAACTGTTCAGCGCGGCATATGCCAACGTGCAGCCGCATTCCGGATCGCAAGCCAACGCGGCGGTGTATTACGCACTCATGCAGCCGGGTGACAGCATGCTCGGCATGTCACTCGCGCACGGTGGCCACTTGACTCATGGCGCCAAGGTTAATTTCTCCGGTAAACATTTCAACGTGCATCAATACGGCATCGATACGGCAACCGGCTTGTTGGATTACAAACAGGTAGAACAGTTGGCGCATGAGCACAAGCCGAAAGTCATCGTCGCGGGGTTCTCCGCGTATTCGCGCCGCATCGACTGGCAGAAATTCCGCGACATCGCCGATGCCGTGGGCGCATATTTTGTCGTAGACATGGCGCATGTGGCTGGACTGGTAGCGGCGGGCATTTACCCCGATCCAGTCAATATCGCGGACGTGACCACCACCACCACACACAAGACGCTGCGAGGGCCGCGCGGCGGCCTGATCCTGGCAAGAGCCAACCCGGAGATCGAAAAGAAACTCAGCTCGATGGTGTTTCCCGGCACTCAAGGTGGCCCGTTGATGCACGTGATTGCGGCTAAAGCGGTGGCCTTACTGGAAGCCTTGCAACCGGAGTTCAAGGTATATCAACAACAGATACTCAACAACGCTCGTGCGATGGCGGAAGCCTTCGTAAAACGCGGCTACAACATCGTCTCCGGTGGTACCGATAACCATTTGTTCCTCATGGATCTTATCAGTCGGAACATCACCGGCAAGGATGCGGATGCGGCACTGCACCGGGCTAACATCACTGTCAACAAGAATGCTGTACCCAACGACCCACGTCCGCCCATGGTGACTTCGGGCCTGCGCATCGGCACGCCGGCGGCGACCACTCGCGGTTTGAAAGAAAAGGAAATTCGGGAGCTGGCCGGCTGGATGGCGGATATCCTGGATGATCTCGGCAACGAGGACACTATTGCGCGGGTGAAAGGTAAGGTTCTGGCATTATGCAGAGAGTTTCCGGTATATCCGGCTGGGATGAAATTCTGAGTATCAAGCGCATCCGGTGTGAGTGACGTATGTATTGCCCTTTTTGCAACCACCAAGATACCAAGGTGATTGACTCACGCCTGGCAGGCGAGGGCGCGCAGGTGCGCCGCCGCCGTGAATGTGAAAAATGCGGCGAACGTTTCACCACCTTCGAGAGCGCTGAACTGGTGATGCCGCGTATCATCAAGAACAACGGCACCCGCGAACCTTTCGATGAGCACAAGCTGCGCGCAGGGATGATGCGTGCACTGGAAAAACGCCCGGTGAGCACCGAGGCCATTGAGGCCGCTATCGCGCGTATCGGCCATAAACTGCAGGTCACTGGCGAGCGTGAAATCCGTTCCCTGCAGGTGGGCGAGCGCGTCATGGAAGAATTAAAGGCGCTGGATGAAGTCGCATACGTGCGCTTCGCGTCTGTGTATCGCAGCTTTGAAGATGCCAACGAGTTCCGTGAGGAAGTCGAACGCCTCAAGGAGGAAGTGATCCGTGAAGCCATGAAGCGCGAGCAGATGCCCTTATTACCGGAAGAAGAAAGGAAATAGAAGGTGCTGCGTAATATGAACAAGTGCTGCGTACTGCGTGCTGTGTGCTGCGTAGAAGACAGGTTGACTGCGGGCTTTTTCCACGCAGCACTCAGTACGCAGCACCCTGTATTTGTTCTGCACGCGGCACGCGGTACTTTTATCCGTGGCTGAGATTTTTACTGCCAAAGATCACGCTTACATGTCCGAAGCCCTGCAGCTCGCAGAGCTGGGGTTGTACACCACCGATCCCAATCCACGCGTCGGCTGTGTGATTGTAAGAGACGATCGAATTGTTGGACGCGGTTTTCATCGCAAAGCCGGTGAAGCACATGCTGAGGTGAATGCACTTGAAGCCGCCGGTGCACAGGCGTGTGGCGCCACAGCTTATGTCACGCTGGAACCCTGCGTACATTTCGGTCGCACGCCACCGTGCGCGGATGCGCTGATTAAAGCAGGCGTCGCTCGGGTGATTGCCGCGATGCAAGATCCCAATCCGAAAGTGGCTGGTAAGGGGTTTGAAAAGTTGCTTGCCGCGGGTATCGAAACCGCGCATGGCTTGATGGAAATCGAAGCGAGCAAAATCAATCCGGGTTTCATCAGTCGCATGAGACGTGGCCGCCCGTGGCTTCGCAGCAAGTTGGCGGTGAGCCTGGATGGCCGTACCGCACTTGCGGACGGCACAAGCAAGTGGATTACGGGAGAGGCCGCGCGGCAAGACGTGCAACGTTGGCGGGCCCGCAGTTCAGCCATTCTCACGGGCATCGGTACCGTATTGAACGACGATCCCTCCCTGACGGTTCGGTTAGGGGGCGAGCGCAATCTGCGTCAACCTCTGCGTGTGGTGATGGATTCGCATCTGCGTACGCCGGTAACGGCGAAACTCTTGCAGGGTGATGGTATGGTTTACATCGCCACAATTGACACTGAGCCTGCCCGACATAAGCTTATTGAAGATGCTGGTGCGGCTCTAATAGAATTACCGTCTGTTGGCGGACAGGTCGATCTGGTTGCCTTGATGCAGCATTTGACCATACTTGAATGCAACGAAGTGCTGGTGGAAGCGGGCGCTACACTGAATGGTGCACTGTTGCGAGCGGGCTTGCTGGATGAATTTGTCATTTACATGGCGCCCTGTGTCTTGGGCGATACGGCCCGTGGCATGTTTCATCTGCCGCCGTTTGAGAATCTCGGGCAGCGGTTGGATTTGCAGTTGACCGATTTGCGGATGCTGGGGCGTGATCTGCGTATCTTGGCTGCTCCAAAATTACAGGCCTCATGATGTTCACCGGTATCGTACAGGCAGTGGGCAAGACGCGCGTGATCGAAGCGCGCCGCGGCGATGTGCGTATGCAGATTGAAACGGGCACTATGGACCTGGATACGGTAAATGTCGGTGACAGTATTGCGGTAAACGGCTGTTGCCTCACCGTGATAGAGAAACTTCCAGACGGGTTCGCCGCGGATGCATCCACAGAAACTTTGTCGCTCACTACTCTCGGCGAATTGAGGCCCGGTGATCCGGTGAATCTGGAAACCGCCCTGACCTTATCCACACCCTTGAGTGGTCATTTGGTGATTGGCCATGTGGATGGTGTAGGCACCGTACGCAGCCGTGAAGCGGACGGCCGCTCGGTACGTTTTGGGTTCGAGTCGCCCGTTGAACTGCTACGCTATATCGCCCGCAAGGGTTCCATCTGTGTGGATGGTGTGAGCCTGACAGTCAACGGTGTGCAGGAGAACCTCTTTGAAGTAAATATCATTCCCCACACGCTGGAACGGACCATAATGGCTAGCTATCGCGAAGGTACCCAGGTGAATCTGGAAGTGGACCTGATTGCGCGCTATCTTGAACGCATGTTGCCGGCTCATTTGAAGACGGCAGAGAGCGATTGAATACGGAGAGTAAACATGTCGAATACGGTCACCCAATTAAAACACACAAATCTGGATCGCATCGAGGACATCCTGGTGGACATCCGGGCCGGGAAGATGGCGATACTCATGGACGACGAGGAGCGTGAGAACGAAGGCGATCTCATCATAGCGGCGGAGAAGGTGCGGCCCGAGGATATCAACTTCATGGCGCGCTACGGACGTGGACTCATTTGTCTGACGCTTACTCCGGAGCGTTGCCGGCAACTGCGGCTACCGCTTATGGTGAGCAGGACCAACGTGACTCGCGATACCAATTTCACACTGTCGATCGAAGCAACGGAAGGTGTTACTACTGGAATTTCCACTTATGACCGGGCGCACACCATTCGTACGGCGGTAAAACCGGATGCAGTTCCGGAGGACCTGAAGCAGCCGGGTCATGTGTTTCCCATTATGGCGCAGCCCGGAGGGGTGCTGATTCGCGCCGGCCATACGGAAGCCGGTTGCGATCTGACGCGCCTCGCGGGTCTGGAACCGTCCGCCGCCATCGTGGAGATATTGAACGAGGATGGCAGCATGGCGCGCCGCCCCGATTTGGAAAAATTTGCCAAGGCGCATGGTCTTAAGATCGGTACAATCGCTGATCTCATCAGCTACCGGCTCGCCAAGGAAAAAACCGTGGAGCGCATCGCTGAGCGCGTGGTGCCCACGGAATTCGGCGAGTTTCGTATGACGGTTTACGAAGATCGAGTCAACAAGACTGTGCATTTTGCGCTGGCCAGCGGCTCGATTAAACCGGAACAGCCAGTGCTGGTGCGAGTCCATCTGCAGAGCACTTTGAACGATGTGGTAGGCGTACGTTGGGACGATCTGGGCTGGCCGTTGCGCAACGCCCTGCGGCGTATTGCCAGCGATGGCGGTGTGGTGGTGATTCTGCGCCAGCCGGAAGACCCGAGCATGTTGGTTGAGCGTCTGCGCGGGCATCTGCACGACAGCTCCAAATCAGAAGAAGACGAACCCGGTACATCCGTCCTGCGCACCTACGGCATCGGTGCACAAATTTTATTGGATCTGGGTGTCAAGCGTATGCGGGTATTGAGTCAGCCGAAGAAGATGCACGGCTTGTCGGGTTTTGGCCTGGAGGTCGTCGAATACGTCCCTTGTGACTGAGAACTTTCAGCGACCGGCGGCAGAGTCTGCCCACCTCAGTTAGAATGAGCCGGTAACCAGCAGGCTCATCACCATGACCGGTAATCCTAGAATCATCGAAGGCAACACTGCGCCCAAGGGCGCGCGCGTGGCGATTGTGGCCGCGCGTTTCAATAGTTTCGTGGTAGACAGATTATTGAACGCTGCCCTGGAAACTCTGCGTGCGCAGGGTGTCCGCGAGGAGAATCTGACGCTGGTGCGCGTACCAGGAGCGTTTGAAATACCACTCGCAGCGAAGAAGCTTGCCGCAAGCGGCCGGCAGGACACCGTGATTGCCTTGGGCGCGGTGATACGCGGCGAGACACCGCATTTTGATTATGTCGCGGGCGAATGCGCCCGTGGCGTAGAGCAAGTTGCGTTGGATACCGGCGTACCCGTGGCCTTCGGTGTCCTCACCTGTAACACAGCGGAGCAAGCACTGGCGCGTGCCGGCGGTGCAGCTGGCAACAAGGGTGCCGATGCGGCCATGGCCGCACTGGAAATGGCCGACTTGCTTCGGAAGCTGGATTGAACGGTGGCCAAAAATACTACACACGGTGCGCGCGCACGCGTCCGAGCGCGTCGGTTGACCTTGCAGGGCCTGTATCAATGGCAGATGAGTGGTGCGTCCGCCAACGCCATCATCGCTCAACTGTATGCCAGCCAGAACATCAAAGACACCGATACGGAGTATTTTGAAGAACTGCTGCGCCGCAGTATTACGGACGGCGACGATTTGGACGCCGCAATAACTCCGCATCTCGACCGCCCTGTAACGCAACTGGATCCAATCGAGCGCGGAATCTTGCTGTTGAGCACCTGTGAATTGAAGTCGCGGCCGGATGTACCGTATCGCGTGGTGCTCAACGAGGCGGTGGAATTGGCCAAGAAATTCGGCGCGGAAGAAAGCCACAAATACATCAATGCTGTTCTGGACAAGGTCGCCGGCGAACTGCGCAAAGCAGAGGGTGCCTCTAAAAATTGATCTTTTGCTTTCTGGTGGTGTTAAAAATGACCTCACAATCCTCATGTATTGGCATATGCACTCCGGTTGTTCGGTCATTTTCGCCTAACCGGAAACCAAAATCTCTAATTTTTAGAGGTGCCCTAGCGCGATGAAGAGCGTTTACGCGCATGGATGAATTTGAATTGATCCGTCGGTTTTTTTCCACCGGCAATGCTCGAGGGGATGATGTGGCACTCGGCATCGGTGATGACGCGGCCATCTTGCGAGTGCCGGAAGGTCAAGAGCTTGCAGTCTCGGTGGATTCGCTGGTTGCGGGCGTGCACTTCCCCGTTGGTCTGGCCGCTGACTCC
>JBOIBD010000108.1:0-8093 GCA_050739415.1 Gammaproteobacteria bacterium
TTCCAGCATGGCGATGAGGAGATCGGCGCGCTGCGAGACCTGAGCTGTTGTACTGTGCAGCGTATGTCCGTCGTAGCTGACGGTGAACAGACTCGGACCAAACAGGCTGCTGCCTGCCAGCCGGATCACATGTCGGTCGATATGCAACTGGCCGATGAACATTTGTTTCTTACCGTCACGATCAATGGTGACCATGCGGGCCCCGTCCAGTACCGGTAAATCCGCCGGTGGCAACAGACAGAACTGACCACCGCGACCAAAAGCCACACAATTCGGCGGCGGCACGCTCGCGCAGCCGGTCACGAACAAAGCCGCCAAGATCAAAGCAACAGGTTTCAGTTTCATACGAATGCAGTGTCTTTATTATCCGGCGCGATTGAAAGCGGCGCGCTCAGATAACTCACCAGGATGCCGATGAGCGTGGCCAGTCCGAAAGCATGCAACGCGGGGATGGCGCTGAACACCAGCATGCCGAACGAGCACAGTGTGGTTAACGCCGCGAGCGTCACCCCCAGCGACGTGGAACGCGCATGGTTGCCTTCCCGCAGAAATACGGTGTAATCCCGCCCCACGCCCAGCACCAGAATCAGGCCTACGAGCACAAAAATATTCACCGGCTCGTGCAGCCAGCCTAGTGCTCCGAGTGTCACCGCCAGGGCCAGCAGCGGTGGATACAACATGCGCACGGCATCCCGGCGCCCGTAACGCCATATGAGCAGCAATGAGATCAGCACATATCCGGCGACCACCAGCCAGGTAGCGCGCAGACGAATCTGACGGAACGTACCGGTGATGCGCTGTAGCGGTGCCACAAAACTCACACCACTTACCTGCGCCACCGTATTTTCCAATTGCGCAACGGTACCGGTCGGGGTCATGACCGTGGCGATGAGCGCGAGGCGTTTATCGGCCCGCACCACGAACTGGCCCAGTTCCGGCTCCGCCGCCAGTAACGTGTTGGCTTGCAAAAGCGCATGCGAACCGCTTCTCCAATTTTTCTCCATGGTATCCACGTATCCGGGAGGCAGACCGGTATGTACGAACGCCTGTTTGAGTGCAGCTGGATCACGATATACCAGACTCCAGGTATTCAGGTCTGACTGCTGGCGTGCTTCGGACGGCAGGAAACGCGACAGTCCCAATGCCGCAGCGCCTGGGAATACCGTGGCGGTGATCCTGAACAAGGCTTCTTCCCGCTGCAAGGTTTGCTGGAGCGTATCGCCTTCAATCAGAAAAAAGCCCGGCGGCGGCGTCTGCCCGAGCAGCGTGCGCACATCCTGGTCGGCGGCGAGCAGGGGTTTGGGAAGGTTCTGCAACTCGCGCACATCGTCGCTGGTGCGCAACTGCAACCATCCTGGAATAGATAACAGCAGCAGGAGCAGCGGCAGGTTGTAACGCCAGCGCGTGCGCTGGCAGGCCAGCACGAGCAAACGCTGTGGCCATTGCAGCCACCGCGCAAACCGTAGCGGCGGCCGCTGGCGCAATGCCGCCGGAAACAACAGCAGCACCGTGGCATAGGATACGACCAAGCCCACCACCGAAAAGATAGCGATCTGGGTAAGCGCCGGAAATCCCGCCAGCAACAGGAACGCGAACGCGATGACGCCGGTGACGAGCCCCATGCTCAGACCCGGCAATACGGAGTTGAGGACACGCTCCACCGGCACATCGCCGAACCAGTGCTCGGCAAAATACAGAAACGCGTAATCAATCGCGATCCCGAGCAGCGTAGTGCCGCACACCAGCGTAAGTATGTGTATTGAGCCGAAGCAAATCACCACTGCTGCGGCGCCCGCCAGTACGCCGGCGGCAACCGACAGCACACCCAGGATCAGAGGCCGCAGACTGCGGAACACCACCAGGATCAGCAGCACGATGAACAGCATGGACGCCGTGGTGAGCCAGAATACTTCCTGCCGTGCTTCACTCTGGGCTGTGGCCGAGAACAGCGCGGCGCCGGTGGCAAGCACGCTGCAATTCGGACAGTGCTGCTTGACCGCCGCGCGCGCTGCCGCGACGGCGTGCGTGGCATGATGCGCGCCCTGCTCGCCCAGTGCCGCTTCCGGCAGCGTGGCGCGCAGCAGAAAATAACTTACACCGTTGCGCTGCGCCGACATGAACGGCCCGTCGGGCGCAAAATTCGGATAGGGCTGCGGCAAGGCCATGACGTAGCGGCCAAGATAACCGCCCGGATCGAAACCGAATGCATCCACCATGTTGGCGGGATTGGCGAACGCGCCGGCCACGTTATTGGTGAAACTCTTGACCGGGTCCTGATTGAGCCGTTGCTGGTCCGCGGCCGTGAGGAAAACATAGTGGTGCTTGCGATACACATCCAGTAAGGCCTGAACACTTTTGCCCGGATCCGATAGCTTCACACCGGCCGCCGCCAGCGCACTTTGCGCGGCGCTCGCACCCTTGCGTGCCTCGGCATCATCCGCCGCGCTCACCACCAGCAGCAACTGGTTTAGAAACGCCGTCTGGGTGCGCTGTGTGGCCGCATCGCGCAGCGGTGATTGTTGCGCCGCCGGCAGCAGATCCAATAGATTGGTGTTCACCGGCTGGCGCACATCGAGACGCAGGCCGGCGATCACGCACAGCACCGCCAGCGCAACAATCCACACCAGCGGTTTTATGAATGCCATGAGCCGTGGCGTCACGGCGCATCCTGCACGGCGCGGGTGTCCAGAAAGCGAATCTCGATGCGGCCGCCGGACGCTTCGTCAATGCGCAGGGATTGGGGCGTGCCCGCTTCGACCACACTGATATGTTTGATGACCTGGCTCATGGCGCCGGGTTTGGGTGTGAGTTCGATGCGCCGGCCGTCCTTGAGCTTGGTCACCTGCACGTCGAAATACTGTTCCAACTCGGAAGTGTCGCCCGCGAGCGCACCGCTGAATACCTGCTGCACCACGCCCAGCCAAGGCGCCTGCTGCGCATCCAGGTGTCGCACCGAACCATCGGGCATTTGCTCTTCGACTCCCGACGGATTCATCTTGAAAACATAGTGATATGGCGAAGTCACTTCCCAGGTGACACCCCGGGCACGTTTGAACGTCACCAGTCCGTGCGACACCAGCGGTTGATCAAAACCCGGCAGCGTGCGCGTCTCGACGAACTTCGCGGTGAACGCTTTCGGCGGCGCGGGCAGTTCCGGCTTCGCCGCGCCGGCCCAGGCAGGAAAGGTAAATGCAATCAACAAGATTGCAGCTAAACGCATGATGGCAGTTTGCATAAATGATTATTTTGGGAAGCAACCTGGCGCGAAGATACAGCGTGAGACAGATTTCGTCCACCGACCCAGCTCATCGACAGACCACACACGCCGCCCAAAAGTGCACCGGTATACATGGCGCGTAGACAGAATGCCAGAATCCTGTGCATGCGCACGTCGGGATGACCCGTAGAGCTGAGCTTTTCTCCAAGTTCCGCTCTCGAACCACTGCACAGTCGCCGAGCCAAGCCCTTGCCAAGAAAGCAGCCATTATGGCCATATTGGCTATTTAGGCTATAATGAAAGCAGTAATCAAGTGAGGTCTCTCCATGAGCACATTATCGGTACGAAACATCCGCGGGCAGCCAGTGATGTCATTCAGCGCCACCGATGCCAAAAACACCTTCGGCACAGTCCTAGAAAAAGCCCTGAACAAAGGCATGGTGGCCATCACCAAACGAGACAAGACGCGAGCGGTTCTGCTCTCAATGGAGGAGTACCAAGCGCTGCTGGAACGTGCGCCAGATCCCTTAATGACCCTCAGCGCCGAATTCGATGCGCTCGAAGCACGCATGCAGGCACCGAAGGCCAAATCTGCAGGCAAGGCGCTATTCAAAGCGACACCGGCTGAGCTTGGAAGGGCAGCGGTGAGCGGCGCGCGCAAGCGTGGCTAAAGCACCGGCCTGCATCTGGGTACTGGCAGGAACGAACGGTGCCGGCAAGAGCAGCATCGGCGGCATGTTTGTACGCCAAACAGGCGGCGATTACTTCAACCCCGATGACGTGACCAGGCGCATTCGAGAGGCGCAACCTGGCATCTCCGAAAGCATGGCCAACAGTCTGGCATGGATGGAAGGCCTGAAAAGGCTGCGGGCCGCGATCCAGGGAAAACATGATTACTGGTTTGAGACTACCTTGGGCGGAAACACCATCACGACAACATTGGAATCAGCGCTATCGGCGAGATTGGATGTTCGCGTCTGGTATATCGGGCTCAAGAGTCCCGAGTTGCATATCGCCCGCGTGGCGGAACGGGTAAAGCACGGTGGGCACGATATCCCCGCGGACAAAATCCGCGAGCGCTATGACAGCAGCCGACGGAATCTTATCAAGCTCCTGCTACGTCTGACTGAAGTACGGATTTTCGACAACAGCGAGGATGCTGATCCGGCGATTGGAAAGCGGCCCACGCCGGTTTTGATCCTTCACATGCAGTGTGGGGAAATCCTTGATGCCATCGTGCTATCGCAGACCCCCGAGTGGGCAAAGCCCATTATCACCGCCGCTCTGAAAGCAAAAACCGCATAGCAAGGTAATCGGAATTGCTGGATTCGCGGCGCTATTCACGATCTGAGTCGGGCGGTTGAGTGCATCAAAGCTGTTGCTGTGCACACCGTCGTTGCTGAGATTACCATTCAGGTCGTAGCTGAAGTTGCGCACCGGACCGGAGTTTGGCGTGAGGCTGGTGATTTGCTGCGGATGAATCGGGTCGTTGTAATTGTAGGTCCCGACGTCGGATTTCGACTGGATATCCCCGACGGCGTCATAGCCGAGCATGAGCGTGGAGCTCGTGGCGCCGGTGATCTGCGCTTGCGTCAGCCGGTTGAGGGCATCGTTCGTGAACGTCTCGGTGAGGTTGGCATTGTTGTCGGTGCGTACGTGCAAGTTCCCGTCCGCGTCCCACTGATAACCCATCTTGGCGATACTGGTGCTGCCGCCCACGCCGCTCTGCAGGGTGTTGAGCGCACCGGTGTTCGGATCAAAGCCGTAGGTGTTGATCACGCCGTTGCCCAGCAGCTCGCCGAGAAACTGATATTTCAAGACCTGACCCCATAGCTCTGTTCCTGCCGCCACGGCCTCCTGGGTGCTGATGAGGCGGCCCTGCGGAGTTTCCACCAGCGCGGCATACAGCGGCTGCGGGGCAGCCGCCCGCGCTGTGGCGTGTTGCCGCGCCACACGCCGCGCCTCGATACGCAGCGCGTGCTGGCGCAAACTGGTCTGGGTTGATGCGTCCGCGACGCGGGCGCCGGAAACAGCGGTGGTCGCGGCGAGCCGGGTGCTGGAGTGCAACGCGGCGGCGGGTGTGGGGGCGATGGGGTTCACAAACGTCAGGCCGCCTGGCACCGAACCACCGCTCACGGCCGCCGGTGCCGGGGTGGTGGTGGCGCCCGGCGCCGGCGCATTATTGCAATGCCGGCCGCAGTTGAGCTGGATGGTGACGCTGACCGTATTGCTCCAGGGACTGCTGCCCACGGCATTGCTGGCTTGCACCCGGTAGTACTTCACGCCGGCGACCCCGGACAGCGTTTGCGAGAAGGCCGTGGCCGAACCGGTGTACACCGTGCTCCAGCCCCCGGAGACGGATTCTTGCAGCGTGTAGCTGGTGGCCGCCGGGCCTTGCGGTTGCCAGGTGAACGCCGCGGTGCCCCCGGAAACGATGGTCTGGGAATTCGGCGACAGGATCGGTGCACCGGGTACCGGCAAGGCCACGGTCTCGGTGGCGACGCCGCTCGGGGCGCTGCAGCCAGAGGCGTTGCAGGCGGCCACCTTGTAATAGTAGCTGCCGTTGCTGCTGGCGGTTTCGCTTTGGGAGGTGACGTTGCCGACATTGGTGCTGGTGTAATTGCTGCCATCGGTGGAGTCATACAACAGGTAATAACTCGCGCCGGTCTGGGCGCTCCAGCTCACGCTGTAATTGCCGCTGGTGCTCGGATTGGGCGTGAGCGAGGGCGTGGCGGGAACCGCGGGGATGCGCAGCACCGACACGCTGACCGGCGAACTGAAGTTGCCGCAGACAGCGTTGCCACAGCCTTGCACCGCGAAACTGTAACTGCCGCTGGCGTAGCCGCTGAGTGCCGCCGGGCTGCTGCTCCAGGTTTGCGGCAGCAGGCTGTAGCCGCCGCCGTTGAGCGACTGTTCGATGCCGTACTCTATAGCACCCGCGGCCGGCAACCAGGAGAGCGTGAAGTATTCAACTACTTCTAAAGTACAGTACATTAACAATAACAAAGATAATTATTATCAACGAAAGAAGTATGCGTAATATAAACAATCGCCTTTTATAAGTTGAAGCCAGTATGCCGGGTACTTCAATACCAAAAATGAGTTTCCACAATGTTTTAAGTTCAACAGTTTGGTTCCACGTTTTAATCAAACTGTTTTTATTCCAATATTCAATTTGATCGTGCTTAATTCTTTCAATGAAAGGGAAGACCATTACAAGATAAATTATAGTGACGCATATTAAGGCCCAAAATGATAGCTGCAAAAACATGGTTATGTACTTCTTAAGTTGCTTTTATGCACCACGATACATTAGAATAATCATAGTAATGAATATAATCGTAAAAATTATCAGAGAAGTGCGTACGATAATCAGTTCATTCTTACATGAAGATGCCACGAAATCTGGTAATATAAACCCGCAAATAGTATTCCAAAATAATTTGGTAAACTGTCCAGTAATTATGCCAGGTGAATCTAACTGCGCCCAATATTTAAGGTGATCACGTTTAATCTTTGCAATTAACTTTCCTAGTGCTACAAAATAAACAATACTTACTATTAGTAATAGCCACGAGAATATTATAACTTCTATTTTCATCATCTTAATTTATTTCACCTAACCGCCAGGAATATTTTTACCCACTGAATAAAACCAGAACCCTTTACCTACTCCAACACCAACCCCTATTGATAATTGAAACGTAGATGGTGGCTCATAAATAAAATTAATTTGGCCACCCAAATAACGGAAAATATCAACGCCAACGTTAACACCTTCTGTTAAACCTAATGGATTATTAGCTGACCCTTGATATGTTACAGTTATCAAATTTGTATCAAGCGATGCAGAGGCTCCATTTCCAACAAGAACAATATTTACAGAACTATCCGCATTATAAATTCCTTTTTCTATTTCAATTCCTACTCCCTTTGCTGCTAAAGCTGATGTACTTAAGTTGAGTTTGCCAACTAAATCACCGTCAAATGACCAGTGACTTTCCTCGATATTTGCAGTCGGCACCCCCACCGACCCCGGATAGTTTGGCGGCGGGCCCTTGGATGCGCCCGGGACTCCGGGCGTCGGCGGCAGTCCCTGCGGATGCGGGTTGACGGGGCCATGCCCCAAATCCCCGTTTCCGGTGAATTCGGTGGGCGCATGCCCACTCAACCCGCCGCCTTCGATGTCCACGCTCGATGCCGAAGTCACTCCGTTGGTATCGTTCATGGTGTCCTGCACGCCGTTATTCCCACCATCAGGGCTGTCACAGCCATACGTGTCGCAACCGCCGGAGTTATTGCTGTTACTGTTGTTTTTACCGCCTCCGCTGGGTGCAGGCGCCGGGGATGTAGGGGCGGGCGGCGCGGGCGAGGTGCCGGGTATTGGCATGGGAGTGATCGGAATCTGTGGCAGCGGGACTGGCACAACTGGCTGCGGCAATCTTGGTACGGTATCGTAAATAGCGCCGAGATTAGCGGTGGGACACCCGGCGGAGGGACAGACAGACGTCACCGAGCAGGCGGTACCAATACTACATAGCTCCACGGGCGTTGTCGGGAGGTTCCAAAGAGGGTCAGTGTTGTCAAACCCGCTCGGGTCCGTCATGGACAGCGGATTGTTCTCCACGTAGGCATAGCGGTTGAAGCTCTGGCTGTCGAATGGATCGGGAATGGTGGGATCAGCAGAAATGAACCTTCCAATCTGCGGGTCATACACCCGCCCGTTCATGTGAATCAGCCCCACGGCATCCAGCTGCTGCTGGCCGTGACCTTCCCCCCAAAATAGTACCAACCCGGATGTGGGGAAAACAACATATCATGCCGCCTTACTGGCGAATACTGCTGGGGGTAAGTAGCCCAGCGCACTGTGCGGTCT
>JBOIBD010000109.1:0-8060 GCA_050739415.1 Gammaproteobacteria bacterium
AGTGCAAACGACGCCCCGGTTTCGCGCTGGCACCATCGGCAATGGCAGCAATGCACGAACAACGGCGTGCTGATCATGCGATAGCGCACCGCGCGACAAGTGCAGCCGCCTTCGAAGGTCTGATTTTTATCTGTAGCTGTCAATTAACACTTCCCGTTTTATCTTCTGGAGATTCTATATTTATAGGATCTGAATATCAAAATCTAAGGAAGCCCTGATGAATGTAGTTATGTTTCGATTTCGTCATTCCGGCGAAAGCCGGAATAACGAGAACGAGAATAATTCAGAGCTACCCTAGCTTTATCGCGTCAAAATCCGCTGCATCGTGACGCTCTCGCAGCACTTTGGTGCCGTCATCCGAAATCCGGTTGACGATACAGCCGCGCTGCACCGCCGGGCGTGCCGCGATTGCGTCCGCCCAGCGCAGCACGTGTCGGTAATCCTTTACCGACAGGAACTCGGCAGCGTGATAGAGCTCGCCCCGGACCAGGCCGCCATACCACGGCCAGACCGCGATGTCGGCGATGGTGTAAGCGTCGCCCGCCACGAATTCGTGTTTTGCCAACTGCTTGTCCAGCACATCCAGCTCGCGCTTAGCTTCCATGGCGAAGCGGTCAATGGCGTACTCAATCTTGGCCGGCGCATAGTTGTAAAAATGACCGAAGCCGCCGCCCACATAAGGGCCGCTGCCCACTTGCCAGAACAGCCAGGACAGACATTCAGCCCATGCCGCCTTGTCGGTGGGCAGGAAAGCGCCGAACTTTTCCGCGAGATACATCAGGATGGCACCGGATTCGAACACACGGATGGGGGTGGGGCCACTGCGGTCCACCATCGCCGGAATTTTTGAATTCGGATTGATCTCGACAAAACCGCTTGAGAACTGGTCGCCCTCGCCGATCTGGATCAGCCAGGCGTCGTATTCCGCACCCTTATGGCCGAGAGCCAGCAACTCCTCAAGCATGACCGTGACCTTGATGCCATTGGGCGTGCCCTGTGAGTACAACTGCAACGGATGCTTGCCCACCGGCAGCGTCTTATCGTGCGTGGCTCCGGATACCGGACGGTTGATGTTGTCGAAACGACCGCCGCTGGGTTTGTCCCACACCCAAACTTTGGGTGGGACGTAATCGGACGCTTTGCTCATGGCAATTTCCTCTTGTTAGGTGGAGCCGTTCGCGGATTGGGTGATGCGATATCGGTTACCCTGAAATGCCGGCGCGCAGGGCAAATTTCAAGGTCGGGCTCCCGTTAGAAGTCGACCGTTATCAGCCACCAAACTGCTGTAGTGCTGGAACAGAGATATTAAAGCTGCACGCGATAAACCGTGGACTACCCCCGACCAGGGATACCTTTTACGTATGGGTGTCACGAAAGCACAATCCAATGGTCATCAAGGCGTCATATTGTCCCTTTAACCTTGCGCAGTACTTAGCCCATGACACTTTCTGAAGCAGACGGTCGCACAAACGAGGAAGTATATGTCCATGCGCAAGATTCATTGGGTTCTGGCAACGTTGGCAATATTGGTCGCCCTACCGGTACACGCTGATCCATTCACCGATTTTCTGCAGCAGGGTACCTGGAACGGATATTTACGCGATTATTATTTCACCCGCAATTTCACCGCGCCCGGCGCACCCAATAACCTTGCGGCCAATTCTTTCGGCGGCATGTTCAACTATCTAAGTCCAAGTTTTGGAGATGGGTTCAGCGCCGGTGGCACCTTCTGGAGCGCCCAGGACATTTTTGGTTTGAACAATCAGACCCAGAACAACGAGCATCTCGATACCACGCTGTACGGCACCCAACCGATCTACACCTTGGGCCAGGCATATCTGCAATGGAAGAGCGAGAGAGTGCTGGTACGCGCCGGTAATCAGCTCATGAATACACCCTGGATGGGGGCGTCCGACTCGCGCATGGTGCCGGCGACGTATCAAGGCGTACTGGCGGATTTCAGCTTGTCCCAAGGCCTGGAATTGATCGTGGCAAGAGAATTTCGCTGGAAGAGCCGCACCTCAAGCGCATTTAGTGCGACCTCTCTCTACAACAGCAACGGCTTTGACAACATCTATGGCGGCGCGCCCGACGACAATGTCGGAACCCAAACCAGCGACGGCACCACTACCGCCGGTCTGACCTACCAGAACGGCGGGTTGAGCGTCGCGGGCTGGTACTACAAGTTTTACGGTTTGACGAACGCTGCGTATGCCAATGGTGCTTATACGTTCAATACTGGTTCAGCTGTGAATCCAGTCATCGGTGCCCAGTACCTGCATGAATCCGACAGCGCCGACAACCTTCTGACAGCCAGTGTCGACAACAGTACGTACGGAGCCATGGTTGGCATTAACTTCAGCGGCAATAGCTTGATCGCGTCCTACAACAAGATTTCGAGTAACACCGGCAGTTTCAGGGACGGTGGTATCGTTTCGCCGTACTCCGTTGGTTACGCGAGCGATCCGCTCTACACCACCTCCATGACCGCCGGCTTGGTGGAGAAAGGTGTCGGCAGTGCCTGGAAACTTGCCGGTACTTTCTATTTCTTTGGCAAGCAGTTGCGGTTGTTGACGAGCTACGCGCGCTACAACACTGAGCCCAACTTTGCCGACACCAACGAAGCGGACATGGATTTGACCTGGTTCTTTTCTGGCAGCCTCAAGGGCTTTTCGGTGCGAAATCGTCTTGGCATCATCCATGGCCTGAATGGCACCTATGGAGCGCCCAACGCAGGTACCTTCTACTTCAATCGGGTGATTCTACAATACGATTTCTAGGGTGCGGCTGATGTTTACTATGCGTGAATAATGTAACGAGGTACTTGGCCACTAGCTCGTTGACGGTAACGTAGTACAGCTCGCGATGCACTGATTACTGCGGCGTACTGCCTTAGCTTCTTGACTTCGCAGTTACGAGCAGAGATATCCGGGGTAACAGGCACTGGCATGGAAATATCAGTGATTCCTGCGATAGTCCGTAGTCTGTACCGTATTCCACTTCTTGTTTTTGCCGCTCGAATTATCGAGCCAGTCAAGACCTTGCGTACCAAGACTTCACACCGGGATGATTGCGCACTGCCTCATACACGCCTGTCAGCTTGGGGTAACCCGCAAAAATCGTCGCCGGAATATGGTCAAGCGCGCCGCTGCTGAGCCATTGCACGGCTTTATAAAGTTTGAGGTCGACCACGTTGATTTTTGCGCCGGCAAAAAACGGCCCCGCCACGATGTTGCGCTCCGCAGCACTGCCCCACGCTGGCAAGAAGCCGGCAACCAAAGCTTCGCGCGCAGCCTTTTTCTCAACGTCGCCCACGTGCAGCGTGGGCCCGAGTGCGGCGCGAAGATCCTCGACGTGCTGCATCATGGCTTCGTGTTGAGCGGCTTCGAAATCGTCGCTCGGGTGAAGTCCGTAGCGATGGCCAATCAAGACCAGGATGGCGTTGGTTTGCGCGAGCGGCGGGTGGCCCGGCAATTCAAGCACCGGCATCGCCCCATACGGAGTCTGCCCCTTCAACTCAGGCCAATCGTCCCGCTTGATACGCACATCCTCAAAATCGATGCCTGCGAGAAGCAGCGCGAGTCGGCACTCTTCCCCGCGGCTTATCGGGGCGTCGAAGTAAATCAGCCTTGGTTTATTCATGGCGGGCGAGTTTACTCCACGAAAGGGTCAGTTTCACTTTCTGACAAGTGCGAGCGGCGATCACTTGCAGGGGGATGCTACCGCAACGCCCGTATTCTTTCCCGTTGGCGAATAGACGGTCATTGTGGGCTCCCAATGAGCTTAGAACCTATCTCAAAATCTCGTTCGCCCTGAGCATAGCGCTGCAGGCAC
Source organism: Gammaproteobacteria bacterium (assembly GCA_050739415.1). GTDB lineage: Bacteria > Pseudomonadota > Gammaproteobacteria > Natronospirales > REEB76 > REEB76. The sequence goes on from JBOIBD010000109.1 coordinate 3,835, forward strand.
GAAGTCGAAGGGCATCAAGCACCTGACACCGGTATTTCGACTCCGCGGAGCTTCGCTCCGCTACGCTCTACACGAACGGTTTTGGATTTTGAGATAGGTCCTAATTAAGTTGGGCTTCCTGCGTCAGCCCAACCTACAGGCTATCCGAAATCATTCAAAGCGTATCAACGGATCCCGCATTCGGCGAAACCGCTGGCGAAGGCCTCGCGCTCTTTCTGTTCCATGTGCGCGTAGAGGTATTTCCGCGCTGCACAGATTTTAAGCGCGTGGGGGTCCTGGTGTTTCAGTGCCGCCGCCATGTCGAGCTTGCCGACCGGTGCGACATTACCCGGACAGGTATAGCGCCGGTAGGCATTGCCCTTGGTGGTCAGCTTGGCTTTGTGATTACCGCACCAGACTGTGATGTAAGGATCGTCGGCATTCAAATCCCAGGGCCGATCGTTGACCAAAGTCATGGAGTCGGTCAACACTGTGATGGGTTGGTAGAAACCGTCCGCGTCGGTCTCCGGAAACGAATCTCCACTTTTCGTCGCAGTCGTCGGAATCGGCCGATTGGCCTGGTGGCAGGCGCCGCATTGATTGAGCCTGCGAAACTCCGCCATTTCCTGTTTGGCCTTGGCCGGCGCTCCCGGATAATACAGATTGAGCAAGCTATCGGCGGCTCGATTGTCACCTGCGGGCCCGATGCGCAGCCATGCGTATCCACTCAGCCACTTCGAGGATTTGCCAGGCACCGGCTCATAGACGTGCCACCAGGTTTTGCCGTCGGCTGCGATCGTCGCACCGCGCACATCGGCGATGCCATTGACCGTGAACATTGCTTGTTTCTGGCTTTCCCCGCCATCGATCCGGTCGGTCACCGTGCCCGGTGGGAACTTCAACGTATAGCGCTGCTGGTCCGCAAGCCATTGCACGCTGACGTGCTTGCCTGCCGGAATACGCAGCCACACCATGACGTATTCCTGAATGCTCTTGTCCGTCGGCAGCCACACGGGTGGCACCATTTCCACAAATCCAGACTGTTGCCAGTAACTGATCCGATTGGGCCAGCGGACTGGGTGCAGGTGGATGCCCTGTGCGCAGACCGTGAGTGGACACAGCAACGCCAGCAAGCCGGCAACCCACATCCATTCCGGGAGTGCGCCACGAGTGAGCCAGCAAACCGGCGAGACCGAGAGTTGCTTCATGAACTTCCCTTTTGGAATGGCTTCGAGCTCAGATGATAGTCATTTTTACTTTTTATCCTACCGAGTGTCATATCAAATCGGAGATTGCACGGCTGGGATCGAAAGATTCTTAACATTAATCAAATTGACCGGAATGTTTCTCGCCTTGTCGAGCTTGCCTATCTGGGTAGTGACCGTAACGCTGGAAGTCTTCGGCTGATATGGTTCCTGTGTCAGCCGCTTCGCCGTATTCGAGCCAGGCACCCAGATAAACCTTACGATGTCAAAATTAGTCGCCCCAAACGCGCTGGTGTCTTCGATGATATCGAATCCTTTAGTGGCTGTGGGAGCGGCGTCTTCAAACTCGGTGTTCCCCGATCCGCTCAGCCAGAATTCACCAACATCGTTCCCATGCTCGTCCACCAGCAATGCCAGTCCTTGCGCTTTATTAGTGGAGCCATCTTCCGTACGGCCAACGATGCAAATCTTGCCGTCCTGGCCTTGCACCATACCCAATGGCCAGACCCCCGCAGGAAGTTTGTAGAGCGTGCCGGAATCGAATTTCGCGTCCACTGCGAAGTGCGCCACTAACGCGCTGCGGGGAGAATTTTCCACTTTGGTATGGCCGGTTAGCATAAAGCTGCCATCCTTGAGCTGGATAAATGCGTTAATAGACTGTGCACCGGATATTTTGTATTCCTGCGTCTGTACCGGTTTGCCTGCGGCATCCAATTCCATGATGAATAAAGGTTGGTCCGGCATCTCATACACCGTACCGGCAATCAACACATGCCCGGATGGCAAGGGCACGACGCTGGTCGCTGCTCCACCCACGTCACCAAATATATAGCGTTGCATCCACTCGGGTTTACCGTCGGCTGCCAGTTTGACCAACAGAGGGTATTTATATTGCCATCCCTTTGTTTTGCCCGGAGCAGGAGCGGACCATACACCCGGCAAGGGCTGATCGCCCGACTCTGGATATGCTTCCGTATACGTACCGACCAGGAGATAGCCGCCATCCGGCATTTGCACGCTTTTGGCGATCTCGGCGGTGCTGATGTCGCTGGAAAGCTCAATATTTCCCGCCCACTGTAATTTGCCGGTGTTATCGAGTTTGAAATAGATGGGTCTGGTTGGGCGACGCGGGCTGAATATTTTCAACGGTGTAAAAAACATACTTGCACTGGCTCCAACGGTGAAATAACCGCCGTCGTTGGTGGGGATGGCGTAATAAAGTGCGTCGAGGTTCGTACCGCCATAGGTCTCAGCCCAGGATGTGTCCGGTTTTGTACCCGTATGGATGGCGAGAAAATCCGTGGAATCTCCGAAACTCTTGTTCGTGTAACCGAACAGCGTACAGCCCTCGTCCTTTTTACAAAGTATGTTTCTGGAGAAATCACCCCGGCTCCGCCTTACAGCGACAGCAATACTGTTTTGCCGGCGGAATCCTTGTACGGGACCTGCTTTATCTGAATGGAATTATCGAAAGCCATGGCCGCTGTTGACACGAGACACAGCAACAGCAGGCATGCGCATATAAATATATGACGGCTTTTGCTGACATCGTTGATGTTCATGATGCCTACCTTATCCCGCGCTTGCGGGTGTTATAGAAATTACATATTCCTTCTATATTCCCCGCCCACCTCATGCAACGCATGACTGATCTGCCCCAGCGGGTGGAACTTCATCACTTCCATAAGTGATGCGGAAATGTTCTTGTAACCCCTTACGGTCCGTTGATTCGCCGCCAGTTCAGTATCACGGATGATGGCCCAATCCGTAAATAACGGCAAAGGTAATTCCGCCAATAATGATTAGTACATACAGCACGATTGCGATAATCGTAAATATTCCCAAATACTTCCAGAAGGATTTCTGATGCTTGATTGCATCTTCGAGCGCGGCCTGTCCGTTGGCCGGGATACGTGTGATCGCATTGCCATAGCGAATCAGATACAGGCAGGGGATCAGATAAAAAAATACCGCCATTAAGAGATAGAGGACCCCAAAAACAGGCCCAAAAAATGCAGGCATCCCAGGGCGCATGGGCATAGCCGAAAAACCTACAAACATGAATAGTCCCGCCAAGACTATAAATCCTGTGAATATAAACCCCAGGATCGCCAAAAACTTTACCCATGGACGCGTGGCATTCAAGTCGCCCAGCATGCTTTCTGAAACTACGAGTTGCTCGGCCATTTTCGTTCTCCCCAGTTAGATTTCCCCAGAATACGCATGACGCATAGATATTTTAGCAATCAAGCAGGGCGTAATGCCCTTTCAAGCATTGCCATCCACGGGCACTGACACCCGCAATTGCTTAATCATTCCAGAGCTCCATGCGAAATCCAGCATGTCCTCAAAGGATCGGATCTTCTCGTTAGTGGTCATGCGGATACCATCCAACAGATGATTGTGCTCTGCATCTTTGAACGTACACCTTAAATCATTTTTTGTTTCAGATTCCACTATGCTTTACCTTCACTGCCGGAAGTCTGATTTTGTATCTCTCGCAATTTTTCGATATCATCTTGGTCCCGTATGCGGCCCGTACCGGTCTTCATTGCTATCAGATGGGCAATACTGGCTATCCTGATCGGCAAGCCATCATAGACCTTGATAACTGAATCACGCCACAAGTCCCCGAATTGCACCGGTTCGCGCACGAAAACATCTATGGATCGCTGCGCGTTCTTGGGATCCCAGAGCTGGAAAACCAGCATATGCTTGTTTTGATACCAATCCTCACGCTTCTTGGGATCGGCAAAATCCTGCATGACCACCGGCAGACGCGGTTTGAGTCCGATGCTCTCCAGAGCTTCGAGTGCCTTCCTGCAATTCACCGGCTCCAGATCAATCACGAGATCCAAGTCTTGGGTTAAGCGAATGTGGCCGTGCAATATGACCGCCAATCCGCCCACAACCACATAGCGCACCTGCGTCTTGTCCAAGGCTGCAAAAATTTCATGCACGTTAAAGGCCATACCTATTCATCATTCCACTGTCAAAGAAAAGGCTAGATAAAAGCCAGAGATTTTGGCTCGCTGGCCAGGC
>JBOIBD010000110.1:0-7980 GCA_050739415.1 Gammaproteobacteria bacterium
CAGAGGATTATCAAGTCAAAGATGTAGCCGGCAAAATTGCACGTTTCAAGGTGCAGGCGCATCGTGTGGATGCACAGATATTGCCAGTATTGGATGATGCCTTCTGCAAGAGTTTCGGTGTTTCCGAGGGCGGTATCGCAAAATTGCGCGCTGAAGTGACCGAGAACATGCGCAAGGAAATGGCTGAGACAGTGCACCGGCGTATGAAAGACCAGGTACTAGAAGCATTGCTGGCAACGAATCCATTGGTAGTGCCCAAAGCCTTGCTGGATGACGAGGTCGAGCATCTGCGCCAGGACGCGCTGGCACGCATGGGCGTCAAGGACAGCAAACCAAGCATGAGTTTGCCGCGCGAATTGTTTGAAGAGCAGGCCCGGCGGCGTGTCAGTTTGGGACTCATCATCGGCGAAATCATCAGCCAGCAGCAACTACGCGTGGACAGTAAACGTATAGAAGAGCGCCTCGAACACATGGCTGGCGATTACAGTAATCCAGCAGAAGCCCTGCGCAGCATGCGTTCGAACAAGGCGGTGATACGGCAACTGGAAACACTGGTGCTGGAAGAGCAGGTGGCGGATTGGTTGATCGACAAGGCCACGGTGACCGATAAACCCACGAACTTTCAGGAATTGATGAATTTCCATGCGCATAGGCATGATTCAAAAGTGAGCGAGGGTACCGGGGAAGATAAGGCATCGGGGGTGGCGGAACATGATCATGCTCCCATTTGAATCGGCTTACTAAATCAGGAAACACATGAAGAAATCGAGCGACATTCAGGGGCTCAACCTTGTCCCCATCGTAGTGGAACAGACCGCACGCGGTGAACGTTCTTACGACATCTACTCGCGCCTACTCAAGGATCGTGTGGTGTTCATCGTGGGCGCGATTGACGACTACGTGGCTAATCTGGTGGTGGCGCAGTTGTTGTTCCTGGAATCTGAAAACCCGGACAAGGATATCAGCCTGTACATCAATTCACCCGGTGGTTCGGTTACCGCAGGCCTGTCTATCTACGACACCATGCAGTTCGTGAAACCGGACGTGTCCACCATCTGCGTGGGCCAGGCAGCCAGTATGGGCTCTTTACTGTTGACCGGCGGTGCCAAGGGCAAGCGTTACTGCCTGCCGCATTCCCGGATGATGATCCATCAACCTCTGGGCGGAGTGCAGGGCCAAGCCACGGATATTGACATCCATGCCCGGGAAATCCTGCATCTCCGGGAGCGCCTGAATGCCATCATGGCTCGGCATACCGGCCAAACTATTGAGCAAATTCAACAGGATACGGAGCGCGATCGCTTCATGGGCGCGGACGAAGCAGTTAAGTATGGTCTGGTAGATTCAGTATTTGTGCAACGCGCTGTCAAGGCCTGAGGGAACGGGGTCCGGAGCGGAAGGATCAAAAGGAGTGGGTAGCTATTGAAGCCGGGGGTGAAAATCCCCATAGTGGTTCCACTGGTCGTTGTTCCCGTCATATTCAGAGGTGGTAAGGAAATGGCAGACGAAACGCGCGGCAAAGGTGAGGACGGCGGCAAACTGCTGTACTGCTCTTTCTGCGGCAAAAGCCAGCATGAGGTGCGAAAACTTATTGCCGGCCCGTCGGTGTATGTGTGCGACGAATGCGTCGAGCTTTGCAACGACATCATCCGCGAGGAGATGCAGGAGCAAACCCAGACCACGCGCAACAAACTGCCGCGTCCGCAGGAAATCAAGGCAGTTCTGGACCAGTACGTCATCGGTCAGGAACGCGCCAAGAAGACTCTTTCCGTGGCTGTGTACAATCACTACAAGCGTCTGGAAGTGCGTGGTAATCACAACAAGGACGATGTGGAACTGGCCAAGAGCAACATCCTGCTCATCGGTCCCACCGGCTCCGGCAAGACCCTGCTGGCTGAAACTCTCGCGCGTCTGCTGAACGTGCCCTTCACCATCGCCGATGCCACCACACTTACGGAAGCTGGCTATGTCGGTGAGGACGTGGAAAACATCATCCAGAAGTTGCTGCAAAAATGCGACTACGACGTGGAGAAAGCCCAGACCGGCATCGTATATATTGATGAGATAGACAAGATTTCCCGCAAGTCGGATAACCCTTCCATTACTCGTGATGTGTCAGGCGAAGGCGTGCAACAGGCGCTACTGAAACTTATCGAAGGCACCGTCGCCTCGGTGCCCCCTCAAGGTGGACGCAAACATCCACAGCAAGAATTTTTACAGGTGGATACCGGCAACATCCTGTTTTTGTGTGGTGGCGCCTTCTCGGGTTTGGAAAAGATCATCCGCAACCGCACAGAGAAAAGCGGCATTGGCTTCATGGCCGAGATCAGGGGCAAAGCCGAGATTAAAAATGTAGGCGAAGTCCTGCATGATGTGGAGCCGGAAGATTTGATCCGCTTCGGACTGATCCCAGAGTTTGTGGGCCGTCTACCGGTAGTCGCGACACTGGATGAACTGGATGAAGGCGCGCTCATGCGCATCCTCACCGAACCGAGGAATGCCATCACCAAGCAATACCAGAAGCTTTTCGACATGGAAAGCTGCGAGCTGGATATCCGTGAAGATGCGTTGCGCAGTACTGCACGCAGGGCCATGCAACGCAAGACTGGCGCCCGTGGTTTGCGTACCATATTGGAACATGTGTTGCTGGACATCATGTATGAACTACCGTCCATGGAACACGTATCAAAAGTGGTGATTGACGAAGCCGTGATTAGCGGCGAGAACAAGCCGTACATCGTATATGAGCGTGAGAAGAAGAAACTTGCCTCTTCCGACGGGTGATGGCTATTTGTAAAACAGCCTATTTATACCCGCATTGTGTGCTGACTTGCCTGAGAGTTGGCGGCACTCCGATTCAAGTATTTTTATAAGGATCCAGTGTGCCCAGCGAAACCCGCCAGACCGATTTGCTTGAAGGCCAGCCCATCTTGGTGCCGGTATTGCCATTACGTGACGTGGTGGTGTACCCACACATGGTGATTCCGTTGTTTGTTGGGCGTGAGAAATCCATCAAGGCCCTAGATCACGGCATGCAGGCGGGCAAGCAAATAGTGCTTTTGGCTCAGAAAAGCCCCGAAGTGGATGATCCCAAGGAAACCGATATCTATCGCGTGGGTGCTTTGGCCACGATTCTGCAACTCGTGAAGCTGCCTGATGGCACCGTCAAGGTTCTGGTAGAGGGCGGCGACCGAGCTCGCATATTGCAGATTAACGATGGAGAGTATTTTTCCGCCCTGGTATCCGTAATCCGTACGAATGCTCAATATGATGAACGCGAAGTGGATGTGCTGATGCGTTCGGCTCTTTCGCTGTTTGATCAGTACGTAAAACTTAACAAGAAAATCCCTCCCGAACTGCTGACTTCGCTGGCAGGAATCGACTCGCCGGGGCGTCTCGCGGACACCATCGCTGCGCATATGCAGCTCAAACTGGACGAGAAACAGAAGATTCTCGAGCTGGAGGATGTGCGTGCGCGACTTGAACACGTCATGGCGCTAATTGAAGGTGAGATTGACATACTGCAGATCGAAAAGCGTATTCGCGGTCGCGTCAAGCAGCAGATGGAGAAGAGTCAGCGCGAGTATTACCTGAATGAGCAGATGAAAGCTATCCAAAAGGAGCTCGGCGATCTCGAGGACGCACCCAATGAGATTGAAGAGCTGGAAAAGAAGATCCACAAGGCCGGCATGACCAAGGAGGCCCGCGACAAGGCTGTTTCGGAATTCAACAAGCTCAAACTCATGCCACCCATGTCCGCGGAAGCGACCGTCGTACGCAACTATATTGATTGGTTGGTGAACGTGCCATGGAAGAAGCGTACGCGTGTGGGCCACGACCTCGGAGCTGCTGAGAAGATTCTCGCGGAAGATCATTATGGTCTCGACAAGGTCAAGGAACGCATCCTGGAATACCTCGCGGTACAGCAACGTGTGAATAAACTGAAAGGACCGATTCTGTGTCTGGTGGGACCGCCGGGAGTCGGCAAGACTTCGCTTGGCCAGAGTATCGCACGTGCGACTAATCGCAAATTTGCGCGCATGTCACTGGGTGGCGTGCGCGATGAAGCCGAGATTCGCGGTCATCGCCGTACCTACATCGGTTCTATGCCCGGCAAGATATTGCAGAACATGGCCAAGGTGGGCGTGCGCAATCCGTTGTTCCTGCTGGACGAGGTTGACAAGATGTCCATGGACTTCCGTGGCGATCCGTCATCAGCCTTACTGGAAGTGCTGGATCCGGAACAGAACAATACCTTCAACGATCATTATCTTGAAGTGGATTTCGATCTATCAGAAGTGCTGTTTGTGGCCACCGCCAATACCATGAACATCCCGGCACCGTTGCTCGATCGTATGGAAGTCATTCGTCTGCCTGGATATACTGAAGACGAGAAAATCAATATCGCGATGCGCTATCTGGTGCCGAAACAGATGCGTAATAACGGTCTCAAGCCCGCTGAACTTACCATAGGTGAGAGTGTCATCACGGATATTGTCCGTTATTACACGCGCGAGGCCGGCGTGCGCAATCTGGAGCGTGAAATTTCTAAAATATGCCGCAAGGTAGTGAAAGGTCTGTTGCTGAAGCCGCGTGATAAACAGGTACATGTACTGTCCCGCAACCTGGACGACTATCTAGGAGTGCGCCGGTTCCGTTATGGCCGCGCCGAAGATCATGATCAGGTCGGTCAAGTAACGGGTCTTGCCTGGACCGAGGTGGGTGGTGAACTGCTCACCATCGAGGCCACCGTGGTGCCGGGCAAGGGCAAGCTGATTCACACTGGGCAGCTGGGTGCTGTGATGCAGGAATCCATCCAGGCGGCCATGACCGTGGTGCGCAGCCGCGCAGCGCGGCTCGGCATCGATGCGGATTTTCATCAGAAATACGACGTGCATATCCACGTGCCTGAAGGCGCTACTCCCAAGGATGGTCCCAGTGCGGGCGTCGGCATGTGTACTGCTCTGGTGTCCGCGCTGACCATGATTCCCGTACGTGCAGACGTGGCCATGACCGGCGAAATCACCCTGCGTGGCGAAGTGCTGCCTATTGGCGGTCTAAAAGAGAAACTCCTCGCGGCGCATCGAGGTGGTCTCAGTATCGTGCTGATTCCACAGGAAAATGCCAAGGATCTGGTGGAGATACCCAAGAACATCAAAGGCGCACTGGATATCCGTCCGGTACGCTGGATAGACGATGTTTTCAAGGTGGCATTGGAGCGTGTACCGGAGCCGAAACCGGTCGAGGCATCAGCAACGCCTACCGACGTGGCTCCCCCCAAAAGTGAACCGGAAAGTGTACGGCCTCACTAGACTTGAGACTTATTCAAGTTGACAAGGGTTTATGCCCACCTGTATAAACTTGCACACCAGGCGGCAATGATCTGAAAGATTTTATGCAGATTGTCTAGAACCGCAAACAAGCGGATGTTTTTCACGAACCCCTAAAAGGGGAAATATCCATCATCCATGTCCAGGCAACCAGGGGATACAACATCATGAACAAGGCTGAATTGATCAACGCAGTGGCTGAATCCACCAAACTTTCTCATGCAGACGCAGATCGTGCCGTGCAGGCCGTACTCCACTCAGTGACCAACGCACTCAGAAACGGTGATCAGGTAGTGCTCGTGGGGTTTGGCACCTTCGCCGTCAAACATCGTGCAGCGCGCACTGGCCGCAATCCGCAGACTGGTCAGACCATCCAGATTAAAGCGAGCAAAGTCCCAGGCTTCAAGGCTGGCAAAGCCCTGAAGGATGCCGTAAACTAACGCGCTCTTCGGGGTGCTTAGCTCAGCTGGGAGAGCATCGCCTTTACACGGCGAGGGTCGGGGGTTCGATCCCCTCAGCACCCACCACTCTCTGCGAAGCGCCACTGCGGAGTGGTAGTTCAGCTGGTTAGAATACCGGCCTGTCACGCCGGGGGTCGCGGGTTCGAGTCCCGTCCACTCCGCCATACTGAAGTCCCGTGAAAGGGCGCCTGCACGGCGCCTTTTTTTATAACTGTCATTTATTCATCGCCGGGTTTTAGGGTAATTCACCATGGTAATACAGGCCTTTCGAGATAATATTCCCAAGTGGCTGACCGGTATCATTCTGGTGCTGATTATCGGGCCATTCGCACTTTGGGGCATCAATTCGTATTTCTCCGCCTCAAGTGACACCTCGGTTGCCAAGGTGAATGGCGCCGAGATTGCCCCACAGGATTTTCAGCAAGCTTATCAGAACCGTTACCGACAAATGGAGCAGTTGTTGGGTGCGTCCTTCAAACCGGGGATGATCGACGAAAAGCAATTGCGTCAGGAGGTACTGCGGCAGCTTGTCAACGAGACACTGCTGAATCAGCAGGTTGCCAAGCAGCATTACAACATTAGTGATGCAGATCTGGTGTCTGCGGTTCAGCAAATACCGGCATTCCAAGTAGACGGCAAATTTTCATCGTTAGTCTATCAATCTGCACTCACCAACGCCGGTATGACCGCGGCATCTTTTGAACAGCGCGAGCTGCAGGAATTGGCGGTAAATCAGCTGCAGAATGCCATTCAGGCGAGCGCCTTCGCCACGCCACAGCAACTGGAAATCACCCAAGCGGTGAAAGGCGAGCAACGTCAGATCGCCTACCTCACAGTTTCCACGGAACCGTACTTGAATAAAGTGAATATCTCCGATGCCGAAGTTCAGGCTTACTACAAATCGCATGCCGATCAATTCATGACTCCAGAGAAACTAACGCTCGCGTATGTGGATCTCGACGAGGCGCAACTAGCCAAGAACGTGCAGCCGAGCGAAGATCAGTTGCAAGCCGCCTATCAGCAGCAACTTGCATCCTTCAAACAGGATGAGGCGCGCGAGGCACAGCACATATTAATCGCTGTGAACGGTAAAGGCTCAAAGGCTGATGCAGCCGCGAAGAGCAAGGCGGAAGATATCTATAAGCAACTACGGGCTGGAGCAAATTTTTCCAAGCTGGCTGAAAAATATTCCGATGATGCAGGTTCCGCGAAGAGCGGCGGTGATTTGGGTTGGATAACCCGCGGTAGCAGCGGAGATCAGGCATTTGAAACTACGCTGTTCGGTATTCCGCAAGTGGGTGATATTTCTGCACCTGTGCGTTTGCCGGATGGCTATCACGTCATCAAGCTCGATGGTATCCGTGCTCCCAGCACTAAACCGTTCGATCAGGTGCGTGGTGAATTGCTGGCCCAATACCAAAAGAAGAAAGCGGATGATGAATACTTCGCGCTCGGCGATCAGTTGGCGAATCTGGCGTACGAGCATCCGGATTCGCTGCAGACAGTGAGCAATCAACTCAAGCTGCCTATTGAAACCGTCAGCGATGTGGCCCGCAATAGTGGTGCCGGCGTCGCCGCCAATCCGGCGGTGCGCCAAAAGGCCTTTAGCGATGAGATCCTGGTTCAGGGCAACAACAGTGATCCCATCCAGATCGGACCTAACCATGTTGTGGTGATCCGCGTGAAAAGCCATATTTCCAGTGAACGGAAGCCACTGGTCGAAGTGCACGACCAAATCGTGTCACTGCTCAAGCAACAGCAAGCGGCGCAACACGTGCAGCAGATTGCAACGGCGATGCAGGACGCACTCAAGTCCGGACAGGATCCCGCGCAAGTGGCGAAGAAGTATGACTTGAAATTATCGACGGAAAAATTCGTTGGCCGCAGCGATGCCAGCGTACCCGCATCGGTACTCAGCGCCGCTTTCGCCGCGCCGGAATCCATGGATGGCGCGCCGGAATCAGGTGTGGTGGCGCTGGCAAACGGCGATCAGGTTGTCTATATACTGACCGGTGTGAAAGCTGGTGATGCGTCTGCCTTGAGCAAAGATCAGCGTGACGAACAGATGCAGGAATTGACGCGGCTCAACGCGCAGGCTGAATTTGCTGCCTACCTGGAGAATCTGCGCCAACACGCCAAGATTGCAGTCCATCTCAACAATCTACAGGAATAGACGCTCGCAAGTTCCA
>JBOIBD010000111.1:0-7844 GCA_050739415.1 Gammaproteobacteria bacterium
GTGACCGGATTTCACCGGCTTCGCCGGAGCTGCAGGTTTGGTGGCAGGACTTGGTTTGGTCGGCATGAGAGCACCTTGTTGATCGAGTAATTATCAGCAATGTCAGAATCTGGAGCGGGTGATGGGTGAGACCGGTGCTTTCATCGAAATGCCGGTGGCATTTCGATCCGGTCGAACGCCCGGCCATGGAAGGCCGGGCTGGTCAGCCCATCAGGGACGATTCCCTGCGCTCCACTTTAATATTACTGGAGCGGGTGATGGGAATCGAACCCACGTTAGCAGCTTGGGAAGCTGCAGTTCTACCATTGAACTACACCCGCGCAAGCTGGACATTCTAGCAGGATGCTGGAAACCGCAAGAGCCGGCAGACAATGCGATACCGTCACGCTGGCGGGCCCCGAATTCCATCATTATGGCCAAACCGCCGCGATAGGCAGGGCTACGGTAAAATGCGCGTTCCGAATAGCTACCCCCTGACATGAAGAACCAGCTCAACGACGCCCCACCGACATCCCTGATGCCCTCAACGCCTAGGAGCTCATCGTGCATCCGGAACTGACCGGCAAGCGCCTGGCCATGAAAGTAAACGACGTAATGGTGTGTGCCACGAACAATCGGCTAATCGCCAAGCGTCTCGAAGAACACGTTCGCAACGGCGTACCCATGTCACCCACCACAAAAAGAGAGGTGGAAGTAGGCCATAGGGCGTTTTTGGCCAGACATATTGAGTACAAATGTTTTGCTTCTGGATCGTCCCCAGTTGATGGATTATTTTTCTGATTCTCCCGGCTTCGTCACCAGAGTCGTGGGGCATCCGCAGTTTTGTTCTGCGGCAAGGCAGACTCACACACGCGCAATCCCGTGCACTCGATGAGCTGCTGCCGCATTATGGCCTCGATATTTCACAATCACCATTTGATTTTCAGAAAATCTTCGGACGCAACACCAAACGCACACTGGAAATCGGTTTCGGCAACGGCGAAAACCTGCTGGCTCTGGCGCGCACACATCCTGATGAAGATTTTCTCGGCATCGAAGTACACCGCCCCGGTATCGGCCATCTGCTCATGGCACTGGAAGCGGGAAAAATCACCAATGTACGTGTACTCCGCGCTGATGCCGTGGACGTACTGGCCAAGTGCATACCGGATATTAGTCTCGATGCTGTGTTACTGTACTTTCCGGATCCCTGGCCAAAGAAACGCCACCACAAACGCCGTTTGATCCAGCCCAAATTCGCAGCACTCGTGGCGCGCAAACTGAAAACCGGCGGCCGTTTTCATCTCGCCACCGACTGGCCGGATTACGCCGCGCACATGCTAGCAGTGCTGTCCGCCAGCCCGGATTTCACAGCCGCCGAAGAGGCCAGCTACGTACCGCAGTCACCGGATCGCCCACCCACAAAATTCGAACGCCGCGGCCTGAAGCTGGGTAACCCGGTAACTGATCTGATATTCGTGCGGCGGTAATTTATCTGGCGTACCCAGCTTTTCGCGCGTCGGCCTGAACGAACCATTGGACAGAACGTTGCCGCATACAGCTTTATTACAGATCGCACGAGCGCCCATGTCTCGTCATTGTTTTCTGCCGGAGACAATGAACGCCGTAAAGCCATACAAGAAGGTTCCCTCGTGGCTTGCCCGTGCCAGATCGGTCCACCACAAATCAGCCTCATCACCCGATAGGGAGCCGGCTGTGACCGCGTGCGCGACGTGTCCTCCAAGCAACAATTGCAACATATCAAAGTCTACGACCACCGTGTGGTAGGTGACCGACACGTCCGCCATCCCATGCTGTTGAAAAAGCCGGGGAAGCTTGCGGCCGATCCAGCCATGCTTGAAACCGTCGCAGAATGATTGTGTGATCTTCCGTGTCACTTCCCGGTATGGGGAGTCGCAGAATTGGGTTTCCCAGTCAAAGTCGAATACGGCCATGTGCCCTCCGGGGCGCAAAACGCGCGTCATTTCTGCGATGGCTCGCTCAGCATCAGGTACGTGCATCAGCAATCGCTCAGTCCGCACCGCATCAAAGGAATCATCCTCAAACCGCAACGCTTGCACGTCCCCCACTTCAAACGACACCGGGAGGGTGTGTGCTTCGGCATGCCTGCCGGCTTCTTCGATCAGTGATGCGCTCATGTCGACCCCGGTCACGTGTCCGGCCGCTCCCACACGGGCAGCCAGGTCGAAAACGTCCGCACCCATGCCACACCCGACGTCCAGAACGCGGTCCGCCTTTTTGAGATGCAAGCCATCGATGATGATCGACTTAGAGGCAATGATCGTGGGGTTTCGATTGGCTTCATGCAGGAATCGGGCGAAAAATGTCGGGTCCGCTGTATGATCAACTGCCGTGAAATGAGTGATGTCTTCGTTTGCCATACAACATCTCCCTCTTGTCGCGTTAATAGAAGAAAATCATACCGGTCGAGAGGGCCAACACTCTCAGTCCACACGTATGTGTTCGCGCCCGCTTAGCCATAATTGGATAGGAATTATACAAGAAGAATACAAGTGTTCTGCCGGCCAATTCAATTATGGATGTACGGTCGGGCCGGGCACGCCAGGAGATCTCAACTTTAGGGTGGCCTAAAATTCTCCGAATAAAATAATGGAACCATTGAAATACCGCATTAAACGAAGTCAGCTGCCTTGAGTGTGCGCGCTGTCTGTTTGATTGGCAGGGCTGAAAGAACCGGAATAGCAAATCAACCAATGCAGCGTGAAGCATTCAGCAAACTCAAAAGAGTTCAGAAACGCTCTTGAATACCCCGTGGATGACGCCGAGCACTGGAACGAGTGAAGGTTAGGCCCGTGTCGCTTCGACACGGGACGATGCCAGGATGGCGAGTCTTCGCAGCGGCACATGGATGTGCCGTCTGCGAAGCCCTGAACAAGTGAAGCGCGCAGGGGACCGCCGAAGGCGGCGGAATCATCGGGGCGCGTTTCTTTTCGCCCATTTTCTTGTCGCGTAACAAGAAAAGGGGCTCGTCGCAGGGGCGCGAAAGCCCCGAATAATTTCTTGCGGTCGGAGACCGTACAAGAAATTACCCCCTCACCCTAGCCCTCTCCCACGGAGGGGAGAGGGAATTCAAAAACGGAATTCCCGCCGGAATCTGCCCCGCTGAAATGGAGGTACGAATGACAGGAAATTAAGAAAAGAAACCTGCGCGAATCCCATCCACCACAAACTGCACCGCCAGCGCGGCGAGAATCACACCAAACAGGCGTCCCACTACGTTCGCGCCGGTTTCTCCCAGCAGTTTCATCAGGCGATTCGTAAGCAGCAAACAGCCGAGGGTGATTGCCAACACCAGCAGTACGATCACGATGATGCCGATGTACATCAAAATCTTGCCGTGCGCCTCGCTCACCATGATCAGAACCGTGGCAAGTGCGCCCGGTCCGGCAATCAATGGGAAAGCGAGTGGGAACACTGAGACGTCTTCCTTGGTCTTGCCCTCTTCTTCCTCACGCTCTGTGGCCGAGCGCCCACCCGACTGGCGCGCGAACACCATGTCTATGGCGATGAGGAACAGCAGGATGCCGCCGGCAATCTTGAACGATGGGAAACTGATACCAAGCGTGCTCAACAACCAGTCGCCGATGACCGCAAACACCAACAGAATCGCGGTCGCAAGAATCGTGCCTTTCACGGCCATGCGCCGGCGATGCAGCTGTCCACCGCCGCGCGTGATCGCACCGAACATGGGCGCAAGGCCGATCGGGTCTATAACCACGAACAGCGAAATAAACATGCTGATGTATTTTTCCAACATCACCCGATGCCCCATATGCAAAATTGCGAGTAATTACACACAGCTACACATCCCATCTGGACTCATTCTTGAACGCGAACCGGTACGGAGCACACGTGTTCATAATTTCCCCTTGATTTACGCAGACTCTGGTTCTATAACATAGCCATGCGCATCGTGTGCGCATCGCATGGTAGCAATCTTTGGGCAGAGGGCCTACTGCCGTAAGCAATATGATGGAACCGGAACCTTTACAACCCGCTATCGGAGCATGGTACACCGACCCGCAAGGTGTCACCTTTGAGGTGGTGACTGTAGACGATGAGGAAGGCGCCATCGGGGTGCAATATTTCGACGGCACCTTGGAAGAACTGGATGTGGACACCTGGGCAGAAATGCGGCTTAGCCCGGTGGATCCTCCGGAAGACTGGTCCGGCTCGTTGGACATCGTGCGCGAGGATTATGGCGTGGATCTGGATGAAGAACGCCATGAGCTCTGGGCTAATCCGCTGGATCACCTGGACCAATAGAACCTATCTCAAAACTGCTGCGCTTGGCATAACTTTGTTTCGCGTCGTGTAAATTATTCGTGCTGGAAATTCACCACCACCATTCCATCCTGCACCTCGACCGGTACCGCGTCCAACGCGCGACCCATGCACGGTCCGGCCACACAGCTGCCGCTGGCTGGATCGAACAGGGCACCGTGCGCCGAACACATGATGAGCGATTTGTCCCGGGTCAAGAACGCATCCGCCCTCCAATTTAGAAAATTTCCAGCGTGCGGACAGACATTACGGTATGCGTGCACCGCGTCGCCGTGACGCACCAGAAAATATTCGTCCGAAAAGCGCGCGCCCGGTGGGGAAAACCCACGTGCGCCGGGATCAGGAAGTTCCGCGAAGGCGCAGACAACATGGCGTAAGGCTTCCGGCGTGAGGGGATTCGGCGGCATGTTTTGCAAGCTCACGGGTTTTCTTTTATCGTCAGCGCTTCATCCACGCGCGGTAACTGCATGTTTGCCACACCCGACGAAGCGGAGAGTGCATTTTACACCGCCATCGCCAGTGCCAGCCTGGACGCCATGATGGCAGTATGGCTGGAGAGCGAATCGGTGATCTGCGTACATCCCGTGGGGCCGAAACTTACCGGACATTCTGCGGTGCGTACCGGCTGGCTGGAGATGTTCCGTGGCGGCGGTCTACGTTTCCGTCTTTCGGAGATAAGCCGCACCCAGGACGCACTACTCGCCATCCATGTTCTGGAGGAACACATTAGCGTGCCGGGAGAAAGTATCGAGCGTCCGCCCATGATCGCCACCAATATCTACCAGCTCACACAAGACGGCTGGCGCATGATCCTGCACCACGCTTCTCCGGTAGCGGTGCAGAACCAAGCTGAGAGACCGCAGGGACGCTTGCACTGAAGAGTCTTCGGTCAGGCGCTCCGGGGGACGTACTTGAATTCGACCTCATCAATGCGCCGGCGCAGCAATACCAACAGCACCAAACCCGGCAGCGCCAATAGCGCACTCACGATGAACAATGCGCTCCAACCGAAATTCTGTGCCACGTAACCCGCCGGCGGCCCCAGAATCACCCGCGACACGGAATCCAACGCAGACAGCAGCGCGAACTGGAATGCGGTGTAGCGGTGATCACATAGCGCCATGAGATAGGCGATGAATGCCGCCGTGCCCATCCCCCAAGCGAGGTTTTCCACACCCACCGCCACTACCATACCGAGATAATTGTGGCCGATCAGAGATAAAGCCAGGAATGTCAGGATGGAGGCGGCCTGCACAATGCCGAAATAAAACATGGCGCGGTACAGCGACAGCCGCGCCATCAACACGCCACCTAGGAACACGCCCACGATCGTGGCCGCGATACCGAAACCCTTGTTGACTACGCCTACGTCGGTGGCGGTGAAGTGCAGGCCTTCGATCAGAAATGCGTTGGTAAGTAAGCCGGAAAACCAGTCGCCGAATTTATACAGCACCACCAGCAGCAGCAAAGCGATAGCGCCGCGTCGTAACACCAGTTCTAGCAAAGGTTTCACCACGGCGTCCGCGAGTGTACGCGGCGGTGTGACCTCGATTTCCGGCTCGGGCCCGATGCAAGTGGGAAACATGGCCACCAACATCAGCAACGCCATCAACAGATAACTGTTGCGCCAGCCTATGCGGTCCGAGAGGATCAGCACAATCGCGCCCGCAACGATCATGGCGAGCCGGTAACCACCCGCCTGCACCGCCGCGCCGAGACCGCGTTCTGCGGGACGCAGAATGTCGGTGAAATAGGCGTTATAAACGATGTCTTGGGATGCGGAAGCAAACGCCAGCGCAAATGCCAGAATCCCCATGCGCCAGGCGTGGCTCGCGGGATCGGTGACCGCCATGCCTGCGAGAATCAGCGCCAACAGCAACTGCGCCAGCAGAATCCAGCCGCGCCGGCGTCCCAGGAACGGCGGCACATAACGATCCATGAACGGCGCCCACAGAAACTTGAATGAATACGGCAAGCCCACGAGTGAAAACCAGCCGATGGTGGAGATATCCACGTGCAGTGTCGCCAGCCATGCCTGCAAGGTACTGCCGGACAATGCCAAGGGCAGACCGGAGGAAAACCCCAGTAACAGCGTGATGCCGACGCGGCGGTTCCAGCATGTGCGCACCAGCTCCACGAGGGAATTTATGTTCAAGGCATGTGTCTTCGAGCGAATATTCACGGACTGCAATCGTAATCCATGATAAGCGGCGCGTGATCGGAGAAGCGCTGCTCTTTATATATGGAAGCTTTCTGGACTGTATCCTTCAGGCCCGGCGTGACAATCTGGTAATCGATGCGCCAACCGACGTTCTTAGCCCAGGCCTGGCCGCGGTTCGACCACCAAGTGTATTGATCGGGGCGCGGGTCCACCACACGGAATGCATCCACGAAACCCGCGGGGCCGAACAGCTCATCCAACCAGGCGCGTTCGTGCGGCAGAAATCCGGAATTTTTCCGATTGCCCTTCCAGTTCCTGAGATCAATTTCCTTGTGAGCGATGTTCCAGTCACCACATAGTATGAATTCGCGTTTCTTGCGGCGTAGCGATTTGAGATATGGCATAAATACCTTCAGGAAACGGTCCTTGGATGCCTGACGTTCCGGACCGGCCGAACCCGATGGCAGATACAAAGACACCACCGACAGATTCCTGAAACGCGCTTCCAGATAACGGCCCTCACCGTCGAATTCCTTTGCACCGAAACCCGTGATTACGTCTTCCGGTTCCGTGCGCGTGTACAGTGCGGTCCCGGCATAGCCCTTCTTTTGTGCATCGAAATAAAAACAACGATGTTTTTCCGGCCGAAACGCGGGATCCGTGAGCTGGTCTTCCTGGGCCTTGGTCTCCTGCACGCACACCACATCGGCGCGCTGCTTCGGGAGCCAATCGAACAGGCCCTTGCGGGCAGCAGAGCGGATGCCGTTGACGTTGAGTGTGATGATGCGCATGGCCGGGCTGGGTAAAATAAAGCGTGTATCATACCCGACCGGTTTGCAGACGCGCGGGCGGTTTATGCAGGATTATCGGCAGGAATTCCTCGAGTTTGCCCTGGAACATGAGGTGTTGCGTTTCGGCGAGTTCACGCTGAAATCGGGGCGTGCGAGTCCGTACTTCTTCAACGCCGGCTTGTTCAACAGCGGCGCTGCGCTCGCCAAACTCGGCCGCCTTTATGCGCACGCGGTGGTGGAATCCGGTATTGGTTTCGACATGCTGTTCGGCCCCGCCTACAAAGGCATCCCGCTGGTAAGCGTGACAGCGGCAGCGCTAGCGGAACATCACGGCCGCGATCTGCCCTGGTGCTTCAATCGCAAGGAAGCCAAGGACCACGGTGAAGGCGGACTGCTGGTGGGTGCTCCGCTCGCGGGCCGGGTACTGATCATTGACGACGTGATTACCGCCGGCACGGCGGTACGTGAGTCCCTGAACATCATCCGCCAAGCCGGCGCGACGCCCACGGGCCTGATCATCGCGCTGGACCGACAGGAACGCGGCCAGCAAGGAAAATCTGCCATCGCCGAACTGCGTGAAACCGAGC
>JBOIBD010000112.1:0-7823 GCA_050739415.1 Gammaproteobacteria bacterium
AGGTGGCGCTGAACGCAGACGGCAGTATCCGTGACCTGATCCTGCGTCGACCTTCCCCGTATCCGCTGCTGGATCAATCCGCCATCCGTATCGTGAAAATGGCGGCGCCCTTCGCGCCGTTTCCGGAAAGCTTTCGCAAGGATACCGACGTGCTGCGCTTCGTATATGTCTGGCGTTTCAATGGTGGCCGTCTGGATACCCGCCACGGCGGAGTCGAGTTGCCCTCCGGAACGCCATGAGACTTGTGTCTGAGTAACGGCCTGCGGATACTAACTGCATGGCTCAGGATTTCCTCATCAACCAGTTCCTGATCGCGATGCCATCGCTCAAGGATCCGAATTTTCAGCAAAGCGTCGTGTACGTCTGCGAGCACAATGCCGACAGTGCTCTGGGTATCGTCATCAATCGCCCCACCCCGGTAGTGCTGGGCGATATCTTCAAGCAACTTTCCATCGAAGCTAGTGACGCGCAACTTGTGCACCGACCGGTGTTCCAGGGCGGCCCGGTGCAGATGGAACGTGGCTTCGTGATCCACCAACCCGTGGGCGCCTGGGAAGCCACACTCAAGATTGGCGATAACCTGGGGGTCACCACTTCGCGCGACGTGCTGGCAGCCATGGCACGTGGCGAAGGTCCACAAAATGCATTCGTGGCACTCGGCTATGCCGGCTGGAGCGCCGGACAACTGGAAACAGAACTTTCTAGCAACTCCTGGCTTAGTACGCCTGCGGACCGCAGCATCATTTTTGAAACTCCGGTGGAACAGCGCTGGCAGGCGGCCGCACAACTTATCGGCGTAGACATCGCACTGTTGTCAGGGGATGCAGGACATGCCTGAGCACGGCGCGGTAAGCGCGCTCGCTTTTGATTTCGGCCTGCGCCGCATCGGAGTAGCGGCCGGCCAGAGCATCACCGGCAGTGCTACCCCGGTGTGCGTCATTGACGCACGCGATGGCGCACCTGACTGGGCTGCGCTGGATCGCCTGCTACAGGAATGGGCACCGAATCTGTTGGTAGTCGGACTCCCGTATACTATGGATGGAAGCGAACAGGAGATTACCCGGCGGGCACGCGGTTTCGCCCAGGGGCTCACGCAGCGCTACTCCAAGCCGGTACATACAATTGACGAACGGTTGTCATCAAAGGAAGCGGAAACGCGCTTGAAAGATCTGCGAGCGCAGGGACGGCGGCGCATCACGCGAGGGGATATAGACTGCGCTGCCGCCTGCGTGATTCTGGAAAGCTGGTTTCATGATCGAGATCAAGACAACGATGTTGCACACAGACCTGCATGACCGGCAAACAAGATAATCAGAAAAATCCGAAGCACCTGCTGACACTCGCGGCTTTATCGCGTGAGACGCTGACGGCGTTGCTGGATCGCGCGGGAAAATTCCGCATCCAGCCCGGTGCCGCGGTGCATCAATACGATTTCCTGGCTGGAAAAACCGTTGCCAATCTGTTCTTCGAACCGAGCACCCGCACGCGCACTTCATTCGAGCTGGCCGCGCGACGCCTGGGTGCCCAGGTCATCACACTGGACATGGCGTTCTCATCCACTGTGAAAGGTGAAATGCCACTGGACACGCTCTACACGCTACAAGCCATGAACGTGGAAATGTTCGTAGTACGCCACAAGGAACCCGGAGTGCTGGAGGCGCTCGCGCAACACACGCTGCCGCATGTTCACGTTATCAGTGCGGGTGAAGCACACGTGTCACATCCCACCCAGGGTTTGCTGGATGCACTCACCATCCGCCAACATAAAAAAGCATTCGACAAACTCACGGTTGTCATCGTCGGTGACATTCGCCATTCACGCGTGGCGCGTTCAGCAGTGGAAGCGCTCGGCGTGCTCGGTACAAAAGACATCCGTTTCGCCGGTCCCGCCGAATGGCTGCCCGAGGATCTGGTCGGCGAGAAATTCACCAATCTCGACAAGGCACTCGCGGGTGCCGATGTGGTGATGATGCTGCGCATCCAGAAAGAACGCATGCAGGCGGGATTGATCCCTGATGAACACCAATATTCCCGCCGCTATGGACTCGACAAAGCGCGCCTCAGCCTCGCCAAACCCGATGCCATCGTCATGCATCCAGGGCCCATGAACCGCGGTGTGGAAATTACTTCCGACGTGGCAGACGGTCCACAATCCGTGATACGGGAACAGGTGAACAATGGTGTCGCAGTGCGCATGGCGGTCATGACGATGCTCATGGTGAAATGATCCTCGCGCGCCTTGGGAAACTCCGTCACGAAAATACAACTCGCATGAATGCTAAATCGCACCGCGGCACGATTTTCCTCGAAGATGCGTCGGTCCTGGAACAGGAAAAATTTCCTGGCGCGCAATACGTGCTGCGCATGCATGCGCCCCTATGCGCGACGGCAGCACAACCGGGCAGTTTTATCCACGTGACCTGTGATGCGGCGCTGCCCATGCGCCGGCCCATGTCCATCATGCGCGTCTCGAGACAAGACGGCTGGGTGGAATGCTTGTACAAGGTGGTGGGCGAAGGTAGTCGCCTGCTGGCGCAACGTCAGCGCGGCGATGTCGTGAGTTGTCTTGGGCCCATCGGCAAACCTTTTGTCCTGCACCCGGAACATTCGCGACCGCTGCTGATCGGCGGCGGCGTCGGTATCCCGCCGATGATTTTCCTGGCTGATGCGCTGCGCCACGACCAGCGTGCAAAATGGCAGCCCCTGGTGCTCATGGGTTCGGAAGTACCATTCCCTTTCAAGTCGCGCCCATCCACCATCGTGCTGCCGGGCATGCCTGATGGCGTCATCGGCTGCATGCCACTCATGGAAGATTGGGACATCGCCAGCCGGCTCGCGAGCCTGCAAGGCTACCCTGGTTGCTACGACGGGTACGTCACCGATCTCGCGCGCCACTGGTTGCATTCTCTCGATAAAGCGGCGTTGACCGAAATGGAAATCTTCGCCTGCGGTCCCACGCCCATGCTTAGAGCCGCCGCGCAACTCGCCCAGGAATTGGGCATACCCAGTCAGGTGTCGTTGGAGGAATTCATGGCCTGTGCAGTCGGCGGCTGTGCCGGCTGTACTGTGGAATTGCGCACACAGGACGGCCCAGCCATGAAGCGCGTGTGCGTGGATGGGCCGGCGTTTGACGGCGCGAGTGTATTCCCGCGCGATTAACTATAAGGGGCACTTGGCAAACACACAGAGCGCCATCGGCGCTCTGTGTGTTTAGGCCACGGTTTCGTTCAGTGCGCGGTTGCTCCGAGACCGATGTACTTGTCGAAAAACGCTAACATTCGATTGTATAGCTCATAACGGTGTTTCGCCTTTGCAAAACCGTGGCCTTCATTGCTCTCATACAAGACTTCATATTTCTTGCCAGCCTTGTCGAGCGCGGCCATCATTTCGCTGGCATTTTCCGGCACCACAGTCTTGTCAGCGCCACCATAGACCAGAAACAATGCATCGTGGATTTTACCTGCCTGGTTAACGGGTGACTCGGCCTCAAGCGTTGTGGTATCGGAGCCCAGCACCACATCTACGTAACGCTGCCCGAAAGCGTAATGGCCGAAGGACGCACGACCTGCCAAGGTCAAGTCGTACAGTCCCACATATCCAACCGTGCATTTGTAGAGGTCCGGGTAAAGGATGCTGTTTTCCAGTGCCGCGTAACCACCATAGCTTGCGCCATAAATACAGATGCGCTTGGAATCCACATACCCCTGCTGTACTGCCCAATGCACGGCGTCGGCAAGATCATCCTGCATGGTGGTGCCCCAATGACGATAGCCCATATCCTGGAAATTCATGCCGTAACCGCCAGAGCCGCGATAATTCACCTGCAGCCAGGCATAGCCGCGACTCGCGAAAAATTGTGCTTCCGGATCCCATCCCCATACGTCACGAATACCATGAGGTCCGCCGTGCGGGTTGATGATAAGCGGCAGGTTTTTGCCACTACTCCCCGGTGGCAGGGTCAGGTAGCCATGCAGCACCACGCCATCGCGCGCCTTGAACGTCACTGGCCGCATGCTGGCCATTTTCTTCGGGTCGATGTCCGGAAGTGCATTGAACAGCAGCGAGACCTTGCTGTCCTTGGCGTTAAACAGATAGTAAGCCCCGGGATTTCGATCGCTGTGTACGTAGATCACCATTTCTGAACCGTCGCGTGTATTGCTGGTGATTTCCACCATTTGATCGGGAAAGGCGTCATACAGTGAAGCCAAGTCTCCGGCCTTGGGCGCATCCCCGTCCAGAATGTGCAATGCGGGAAGCCCCGGCATGGTCACGACTGCGATGATGTGGTTTGTCTTTTGCCAATCAAACGACCAGATCACGCGTTCCGTGTCGTAATCAGGATCGCCGAACAAGAGCGTGGTCTTGAGCGAATCTGGGTCGAGTGCATACAAGCCCAGTGTCGAAGAAGGCGTGCGACCCAGCCAATAGACAGTTTTATTATCTGCAGCAAAGCCCAAAGGTTGTAGCGGAGAATCCGCTGGATCATCACCCTGGTAGAGAACACTCAAGTCCTTCCAATTGAGAGTATCACCTGACTGCCGGTAAAAGAACTTCGCGACGCCAGTAAGCGTATTGGATCCTGTGGCCAAGCGCACCGCACCGTTGTTATCGGTCAGCAGGTCCCCATTAGCGGCCGGAGAATGCGCGATGTTCTTCAAGGTGCCTTCATAGATATCCAGTGAATAAGCCTGGTCGGGCTGATTCCGTAAACCGAAATCCGAAGCAGCTTCCACAATGACTTGCCTGGCATCATCCGGTGGTATGTAAAGCAAGCTAACGAAGTAGCGCAGTTGCGGGTGCCGGCCGATATGTGTGAAGGCATCCGGACCACCGGGCATTACGCCCAGCAACTCTTTAAGTTTTGTTCCATCCACGTTGATGGCATAAAGCTGCCCATCTGGTATGGGGCTATCAAGACTGCCGGTTTGAGTCGCGGTTGCAATCAACAACCGCTCATTGTTGGCCCACCAGTAGGCGTTAACCACTTGTTCACCGATGGTCTTGAAGCTTGCGGTAACCTTGTGACTCTCAAGGTCCAAGATTACCAGCCCTTTGCGATTCTCACCGGTCTTGCTGTCCGCTATTACCATTGCAAGATATTTCCCGTCTGGTGATATCTGCACATCGGAAATCTGTGGGTATGAAAAAAATGCCTGGACTGGCGGCGCCACCGTAGCTGGTTCTGCTGCACATACAGAAACGGTCAAGAGCATCGTCAAGATCATGGAAAACACACGTAACAGCATGATCTAACCTCCCAATTTATCTCGACCCTTTAACTGACACATCGCAGACGCACAAGCACTTAACCAAAATTGATCTTGGCTTCCAGATTGGCGCGCGAATCAGCATAGCGTAGCGCTTCTTCAAGGGTGATACTGCCGTCTTTGTAAAGACGGTGCAGCGCTTCGTCGAAGGATTGCATACCGGGTTCGGAACTTTCTTCCATGGCTTCACGGATACGGTCAATCTGGCCTTTGAGGATCAGGTCAGCGATATGCGGTGTGTTCATCATGATCTCCACTGCCGCTAAACGCCGGCCGTTCTTGCCCATCACCAAACGCTGCGAAACGATGGCGCGCAGGTTAATGGACAAATCCAGGAGCAATTGCTTATGCATTTGCTCGGGAAACATGTTGATGATGCGGTCCATGGTCTGAGGCGCGTTGTTCGCGTGCAGGGTAGAGACTGCTAGCTGGCCGGTGCCGGCGAGTTGGATGGACGCTTCCATGGTTTCGCGGTCACGGCATTCGCCAACCACGATGACATCCGGGGCCTCGCGCAGTGACTGTTTGAGCGCATTGGCATATGACAGCGTATCCAGACCGATTTCTCGCTGATTGATGATGGACTGGATGTTGGGATGGCTGTATTCGATTGGATCCTCGATAGTGATGATGTGCGAGGCCTCGTTCTCGTTGCGATACCGCATCATGGCCGCGATGGTAGTGGATTTGCCTGAACCAGTGGCGCCCACCAGCAGGATCAAACCACGTTTGTGCATGATGAGTTCCTTGAGCACACCAGGCAATCCGAGGTCTGAAAGTTGCGGCACTTCGGACGGAATGTAACGCAGCACCATGGCCACCTGGCCGCGTTGCAAGAAAACATTTACACGAAATCGGCCCACGGTTGCTTCAGCGATGGCAAAATCCGATTCATGTTTCACTTCGAACGAGCGTGCTTGTTTTTCGTTCATGATGCCGTAGGCCGCTTCCCTGACCATCTCGGCAGTCAACAAAGTCTTGCCCACTGGCATCTGCCGGCCCTCGATCTTTATCTTCACCGGCGCGTCGCTGGTGAAATACAGATCCGAAGCCTTCTTTTCCACCATGAGCTTTAAGTATGGGTTGATATCCATTAAATGTTCGTCTTAAAAGGTTGATTCTGACCGAAACGGCAAAGATTCAGAATTTCTTGCCTTGACCGCTGTCCACGACGCGCATGTCTTCGATGCCTTCATCCACCGCCCGTTTGTCGCGCTTGCTTTCGAGTTTGATGCGCAGACGCAATTCGTTCTGAGAATCAGCGTTGCGGATGGTATCCTCATAGCTGATTAGCCCTTTCTCGAAAAGATCAAACAAGGACTGGTCGAAAGTCTGCATGCCGAGCAGTGTGGACTTCGCCATGATCTCCTTGATCTCTGAAACCTGCGCCTTATAGATCAAGTCGGCGATCAGTGGTGTATTCAGCATGATCTCCACGGCTGGTACTCGCCCCTTGCCGCCCTGACGCGGGATCAGGCGCATCGAAATCAGTGCGCGGATGTTGAGTGAAAGATCCATCAGCAACTGCTGACGGCGTTCTGCGGGGAAGAAGTTGATGATGCGGTCTAGCGCCTGGTTGGTGCTGTTGGCATGCAGCGTGGACATCACCAGATGCCCGGTCTCGGCGAAGGCCACAGCGAAGTCCATGGTGTCGCGGTCGCGAATTTCGCCGATGAAGATTACATCCGGCGCCTGACGCAGGGTGTTCTTGAGTGCGATATCCCAAGAATCCGTGTCCACACCCACCTCACGTTGGGTAATTACGCAATTGATGTGCGGGTGCACGTATTCGATGGGATCCTCGATGGTGACAATATGATCGTGAGAGTTTTTGTTGCGATGGCCTATCATCGAGGCGATAGACGTGGACTTGCCGGAACCGGTGGCGCCCACGAAGATCACGATGCCGTGCTTGGCCATCACGATCTCCTTGAGGATCGGAGGCAGTCCCAGTTTGTCCACATCCGGGATCTCGGTGTTGAGCAGACGCAACGTTGCG
This sequence comes from Gammaproteobacteria bacterium, assembly GCA_050739415.1. GTDB lineage: Bacteria > Pseudomonadota > Gammaproteobacteria > Natronospirales > REEB76 > REEB76. Next base: position 7,267 of record JBOIBD010000112.1, read on the forward strand.
CCCATGCGGCCCTGCTGCACGAAGGCGCTGACGCGGAAACGGCCGATGCCCGGCGGACTGATGGCGAACTGGCATTCCTTGGTAGCATCGAACTCCTTGGTCTGCCGGTCGTTCATGATGGCACGCACCAAAATACCGCTCTGTTCAGCGGTCAATGGCTTATCAGTTACAGGTGTAACCTGGCCATCCACTTTGATGGCGGGCGGAAATCCCGCGGTGATGAACAGGTCCGAACCCTTGCGCGAGACCATGGCCCGCAGCAGATCCTGTATGAACTTGATGGCTTGATCTTTATCCATTGCCTGCTCCGTGCTGCCTTACTCAGGCGAAAGCATCTTTGTTGACCGCGTACACCCGCGCTTCATCTTTGGAGATGATGCCTTTGCGTACAATATCAGTGAGGTTCTGGTCTAGCGTAATCATGCCGGTTGTCTGACCGGTCTGAATGGCGGAATACATCTGCGCAATCTTGTTCTCGCGGATCAGGTTGCGGATAGCTGGCGTGCCGATCATGATCTCGTGCACCGCCATGCGGCCGCCGCCGATCTTTTTGCACA
>JBOIBD010000113.1:0-7805 GCA_050739415.1 Gammaproteobacteria bacterium
TCTTTTCGCTGGCGGAATCTGTCGCTTCGAACACCGCCGCACCACGCTCTTCGGCATACTTCACGCCGGCGAGGATTGCGCCTTTCACCAATTCCGCTTCGTGTTTTAGTTCCTTCATGGCGACCTGATTACTCCGCAGCTGCCTATGCCTCTGTAGCTTCTAGATACAAGCACACCTAAAATTTCACGAGCATTCTGAATCCGACCGCCTGCCTGCCTCAAACAGAAATCACACTGGTGCTCCAAAAGGTTTATCCCGTCTACTTTTTACGCAACCAATTGTCGAGACTCCAGACGCCGCCACCGGCTGCGGCGAAATACAGGAACACGAAACAATAGAACACAATGTCTCCGCCTCCGTTTGCGATTGGGAAGAAACCGTGCGGCGCACTGACCATGAAATACGCAACCGCCATCTCACCGGATAAGATGAAGGCCGCCGGACGGGTGAACAGCCCGAGTAACACCAAAGCGCCGCCGAAGGTTTCCAGCACACCAGCCAGACCGATGAGGGAAAACAAGTGAACGTGCCCCATGGACACGGGGTAATGGAACAACTTCGATGTCCCATGCTGCATGTACAAAAAACCCACGATGATGCGTAGGACACTCAAAAGACGCGGGGACCAGGTATCCAGAAAATTTTTGCTAAGCATGAATAAGTTTCCTGTAGTGACCGGATGTGAAGCTCTTTAAATTTGACAACCCCTGCCGGCATCGCGGTGGGTATTGCCGCTCCCGCAGCCACAAATTCCCGTGGGAGCGACCGTACCAGCCGCGATACTATCGCGGACGTTTACGCGCCCAGAAAATCGCCTTTGCCGATCTCCACGCCGTTGTGCCGCAGAATGGCATAAGCAGTGGTGATATGGAAAAAGAAATTCGGGTACACGCGTTCAAGCAGATAATCCTGGCCTTTGAGTGTCAAGGTCTTATCGCGTACTTTTAGCGACACACTGCGCTCTTCCGAACCGTCAATCTGCACGGGCTTCACGGTCTTGAGATAGCTGATGGTCTTGTCCAGGCGCGCATAAAGATCGGCGAATGTCTGTTCGTTGTCCTCGAATTTGGGCGGCTCCACACCCGCTAACCGCGCTGCACAGCCCTTGACCGTATCCGTAGCGATCTGGATTTGACGCACCAGCGGGAACATGTCGGGTGCCAGGCGTGCGCCCGTAAACACTGCGGGATCGATCTTCTTTGCGTTCGCGTGGACTTCGCCTTTTTTGAGGATGGCCGAAAGATTGTTAAGCATGCGGATAAAAACCGGTACTGAGACTTGGTACATGGACAGAGACATGAGCTAACCTCCTGATGATTATTGTGACTTGATAGGATTTGGAGCGCTAATTCTACGCTTTTGGGAGCATCCCGGTCCCAAAAAGTTTCGGCCGGTAAAGCTTGAGAGGAGAGTATCGTTTCGTGCCGCGCTTCAGCGATAAAGATTCTGTATTTCCTCGAGTACCCTGGCGCCGGGGCAGATTTCTTCATAAGGCAGGTTACGCAGAGCCTCACTGACAGTGTTACTGATGTCGTGCATTTCGCGCTGGTCTTCGTCTATATAAAGCAGCCCGGTGACGATTTCACCGCGCTTCTGATGTTTGTGTAGATAGCTATAAGCCTGGGCGCGGTCGGTGGGATTGTAATCGCGTGACACCTTGCGCAGCATCACGGTGCTGCCATCGTGCAGTTCTACCGGTATGACCTCACCGTCTTCGTAGGCGGCTCGGATGGGCTTACTGGGTGGCACGAAATCGGCGTGCACTGCCGGGTGGTAAAACTGTCGGGTGTGGGCATAACTCTTGGTGGAATCCTCGTGGTCGTTGAAGGTTACGCATGGCGAGAGCACGTCGAGCATGGCGAAACCGTTGTGCATGATGCCGGCCTTGATAAGCGGTACCAGTTGCGCCTTGTCGCCGGAGAAGCTGCGCGCCACAAAACTGCCGCCGAGAGTCAGCGCAGTCACCACCGGATCAATCGGCGGTTGCTGGTTTACCTCGCCCTTCTTGGCCTTGCTGCCAACATCGGCGGAAGCCGAAAATTGGCCTTTGGTGAGGCCGTACACGCCGTTGTTCTCGATGATATAAAGCATATTGATATTGCGGCGCATGGCGTGGATGAACTGGCCGAGGCCGATGGACAGCGAATCGCCATCGCCGGAAATCCCAATGTAATACAGATTGCGATCGGCAGCATTCGCGCCGGTGGCGATGGACGGCATGCGGCCGTGCACCGCATTGATGCCGTGAGCTTCGGAGAGAAAATACGTCGGCGTCTTCGATGAGCAGCCGATGCCACTCATCTTCGCTACCTTGTACGGCTCAATATTCAACTCCCAGAATGCCTGAATCAGCGCGGCGGTGATGGAATCGTGGCCGCAGCCGGCGCAGAGTGTGGACATACTGCCTTCGTAGTCACGCGTGGTTAAACCCAGCTCGTTTTTTGGCAGCTTGGAATGTGAGACTTTTGGTTTCTGCATGAAACTCATGCCGCGGCTCCCCTGGCGAGTGCCTCGCTGACTCCGCTGATAATGCAGCGCGAGTCAATGGGCATACCACCGTAGTGCAAAATTGAAATGAGCTTACGCTGGTCCACATCCGTTTCCAGCAACAACAATGACTTCAATTGCGCGTCGCGGTTCTGTTCCACCACAAAGATGCGCTCATGGTGAGCGAGGAACTCCTCCACCTGCTTGCTGAAAGGAAAACCACGCGCCCGCAGATAATTAACCTCGGTGCCCTCTCGCGCCAGCACATCCAAAGCTTCGCGCACCGCAGCATCGCAACTACCCAGTGACACCAGCCCGGTGGTGACGCCCTTGCGGCTCTTGATGATGGGCGCCGGCACCAGTTCCTTCGCGGTGTCATGCTTGCGCCGTAAGCGATCCACTACGTCCTTGTATTCATCAGCATCTTCAGTATAACCACCGCGACGGTTGTGGCCGGAGCCACGCACGAAAAATGCGCCCTTGGGATGCACGCCGGGATAGGTGCGGTAAGGAATGCCGTCGCCTTCTGTATCGGTATAACGATGGAACACCTGCATGTTTTCCAGTTGCTCGCGCGTATAAACCTTGCCGTGATCGGGCGTGTAGCTCGCATCCCACTGGATTTTCGGCACCATCCAGTCGTTCATGCCGATGTCGAGGTCGGATAACACGAACACGGGTGTTTGCAGACGTTCGGCCAGATCGAAAGCGGCGATCGCGAAATGGAAACATTCGGCTGGGTCCGCTGGGAACAGCAACACGTGACGAGTGTCGCCATGCGATGCATAAGCAGTGAACAAGATGTCGCACTGCTGGGTGCGCGTGGGCATACCCGTGGACGGCCCGACGCGCTGCACGTCGAACAGCACCGCCGGGATTTCGGTGTAATACGCGAAGCCGATGAATTCATTCATGAGCGAAATGCCAGGGCCACTGGTAGGCGTGAAGGCACGCGCCCCGTTCCACGCGGCACCTAACACTATGCCGATGGCGGCGAGTTCGTCCTCCGCTTGCACGATGCAGTAACGGTGTTTGCCGGTTTCCGGGTCCACGCGACAACGCTCGCAGAATTCCTTGAAGGCGTCCATGAGCGAAGTGGACGGTGTGATGGGATACCAGGCACCTACGGTGGCACCGGCATACACACAACCCAGACCCGCCATGGTGTTGCCGTCTACCATGATGTGCCCGTCGGTGGCGTGCATGGGCTCCAGCCTGAGCGGCAACGGGCACGCAAAATGCTCTTTCGCATAGCTGTAGCCCAATTCGATGGCCTTGAGATTCCCGGCGATGAGTTTTGCCTTGTCGGCGAAGGTTTCCTTGAGCAGCTGTTCCACCACCTGCATGTCCAGATCAAGCAGGGCCGCGAGCGCACCGAGATAACACACGTTCTTCATGAGGATGCGAGCGCGCACGTTCTCGAATTGCACGTTCACAAGTTGCGCCAATGGGATGCCGATGATGGTCACATCCTCGCGTACGATCTGCTTGTCGCGCGGCCAGGTGGAATCGTAGATGAGAAAGCCGCCGGGGCTGACTTCCGCCAGATCGCTGGCGTAGGTCTGGGCATTCATAGCCACCATGATGTCCACGCTGCCAGAACGCGCGAGATAGCCCTCGCGGCTCACGCGAATCTCAAACCAGGTAGGCAGCCCCTGTATATTGGAGGGGAAAAAATTCTTGCCCACCACCGGGATGCCCATGCGGAAGATAGCCTTCATCAGCAGGCCGTTGGCGCTCGCCGATCCAGTGCCGTTGACGTTGGCGATCTTGATGACGAAATCGTTGATGCGCGTGCTCATGTTCAGGCCCGGCGCCTCTCTGGTACCGGCGGCGCACCCTCATCGCTGGCATAGGGAATCTTCAGAGTGGACTTCTGCATGTCCCAGGCGGCAGTGGGACAGCGTTCGGCACAAAGGCCGCAGTGCACGCACTGGTCCTCATCCTTCACCATCACCCGCCCGGTTTGCTTCAGCGGCGCGGACACATATAACAACTGTTGGCGATTCTCGGCAGGCGCCTTTAAGCGCGAACGCAGATCATCTTCCTCGCCGTTGTTAGTGATAGTGAGGCATGCCGTTGGGCACACGTCAATGCAGGCGTCGCATTCGATGCACAGTGGCGCGAAAAACACCGTCTGGATATCGCAGTTTAAACAGCGTTCCACTTCCACTTCGGTCTGCTCCGCACCGAAACCCAGTTCTACTTCAATGTTGATTTTCTTGAAACGCTCCTTGAGACTCACGTGCGGCACCAGCCGCCGTACCGAGGGGTCGAAGCTGTTGCTGTAGCTCCATTCGTGAAGACCCATCTTGGTGCTGGAGAGATTTATGGCATACGGCAGACGCGCATTGATGTATTCACCATGGCAGTATTTGTGGATGGAGATCGCCGCCTGATGGCCGTGCTCTACTGCCCAGATGATGTTCGCGGGTCCGAAGCCCGCGTCGCCGCCGAAGAACACACCGGGCCGCGTGGACTGCATGGTTTTTTTGTCCACCGCCGGCACGTGCCACTGATCCAGCTCGATGCCGAGATCGTTTTCGATCCAGGGAAAGGCATTCTCCTGGCCGATGGCCAGCACGATGTCGTCAGCGGGGAAAAATTTCTCGCCGGCCTTTTTCGATTTGAGTTTGCCGCCCTCCTCATGATACTCCAGTACCTCGAACAGCATGCCTTTGATGCGGCCGTTCTCCAATACGAATTCCTTGGGTGAATGACACTGCACCATCTCGACTTTTTCCTCGATGGCTTCCTCCAGCTCCCAATCGGAAGCCTTGGTCATGGTGAGCGGTTTGCGCGCCATGACCTTCACGTCATTGGCTCCCAGACGCAGCGAACTGCGGCAGCAATCCATGGCAGTGTTGCCGGCGCCGATGATGAGCACCTTCTTGCCGACGGAATCAATGTGGCCGAAGGCCACGGACTCGAGCCAGTCAATGCCGATGTGCACATGTGCCGGATCATCATGGCGGCCGGGGATTTCGAGATTCTTGCCGCGTGGCGCACCGCTGCCGACAAATACTGCATCAAAGCCTTCCGCGAGCAGCGCCTTCATGCTTTCGACGGGCTGGTTCAGACGCAGGTCTACACCCATGTCCACGATCATACTGATTTCTTCACCGAGTACATTCGCCGGCAGCCGGAATGCAGGGATATTGGTGCGCATGAGGCCGCCCGGTTCGTGCTGCTTTTCGAACATGACGATTTCATAACCCAAGGGCAGCAGATCATTGGCAACCGTGAGTGAGGCGCAACCGGCGCCGATGCAGGCGATACGCTTGCCGTTTTTCAGTTTCGGGATCTGCGGCAGGCGTTCCGCGATATCGCCCTTGTAATCGGCAGCCACGCGCTTCAACCGGCAGATCGCTACCGGCTTCTCGTCCACACGGCTGCGGCGGCAGGCGGGTTCACAAGGCCGGTCGCAGACGCGCCCGAGGATGCCGGGGAATACGTTGGATTCCCGGTTCAACATGTAGGCGTCGGCGAAGCGGCCTTGGGCGATAAGACGGATGTATTCGGGTACGTTGGTATGGGCTGGGCAGGCCCATTGGCAATCCACGACCCGGTGAAAGTAGTCGGGATTCGAAGTGTCGGTTGGCTTCACAAAGACTCCAGCAGCGGCTTCAGACTATCGCGCTTCTTGCCGTTCCCTGCGGGAACGGGGAGCGGCGTTTTCACACTATTCATACCGAGAAGGATAGCCCACTGGCGTAAAAAGAGAAGACCTGGCGCGTGAAAGTGCCCGAAAACATCCTTATCCCGTCGTACCTGCGACATGTTTCGAAATAGGCTTCCCGTGCCAAAATCCGGCGATAGCGACTCATAAGATATCCTGCAAGAGTGGTGGATGAAGATTTCAGGGAGTACAGGTAGCCGCGATACGATGACCTTCCATCGTCTGGGATACCTGCATTGGATGGCCGCTGAAGTTCCCTTTTACATTCATGTTGCCGGTGTAGTGATCCGCGCCGTCAAAATTCATGGTGCCACTGAAAGTGATGTCATTGTCGCCCGTGCAGCTGCCTTGCCAGCTCGTGGTATTGCCAGCGTGACTCAACTTGTTGATCTTGCACTGCTGCTTCGTGCCCGGGAGATTCAGCGGCTGCAGAATGTCACTCTCGGGCTTCTTCAAATCCTCGGCCGTAATGCACTTCTTGATCACTTGGCTCGGAATGGAAACGGGCAGACCGGTCATCTGCATATTGATGGCAATTTCCCACAGACCCGGCTGCATCTTGAGAACGTCGGCCCGGCTGAGGGTCGGCATACAGGCGAATACGGCTACGACGATGAATAGCAAGTGTTTCATGATTCAGCTCCCAGCATGAATGAATACGACTCTCTGTTTCTGGATTCTAGCCTATACGATAGATTTCCTGGGTTTTCGGATTGAAAAGACCCTGTATGGTCTTTTTCAACACGCCGGTAGTAATTTCAATTTGTTCCGGTCAAGCTGCGGGCGTCAGGGATAGTGCGCTCATGCCTGTGTGCGCGTTTGAAGGCGTACATGGCACGATCCGCTTCATGCACTGCGATCTCGATATCCTCCACGCTGGTGTACGCCGCTGTGCCGGCGCTGGCCCGCAATTTGATGAGCGCGCCAGTCTCGATCACTCTGAGTGACGGTGCGGTGGCGATGATTTCCTGCACACGCGAACCAGCGGTGCTGACCACGGCACGCGGCATTACTACCAAAAATTCATCACCGCCCATGCGATAGAGCTTGTCGGAAGGACGCAGACCGGCAAACAGCACTGAAGCAAAATGCTTGAGCAACGCATCCCCGTGCTTGTGGCCATACACGTCGTTCACATCCTTGAGATTATCCATGTCAAGCGCCACCAACACGCCGTAACTGCTCTTGGCATCTTCCAGGCCGATACCTTCGTTGAAGGCGCGCCGGTTATAGGCGCCCGTGAGTATGTCCAGATAGGATTCACGCAGTAATTGTTCGTGGGCAACCCGCAATTCCTGATGAGCGGTATCAATTTCGCGGCGCGTGTCCTCGAACAGCACCAGCACCATACCGAAGGCCAACAACATGCAAAGACTGAGATCGAGGTAATTGTTGGGCCCGTCCATCAAGGATTGGAAGCCGGGGCTGATATGCGCATCCGGTACTACGGCATCGAGCAGCGCGATCAGATAAAACAACCACAACACCATGGTAGCGGCCATCACGATACCAGTGGTGCGTGTGCCCAGACTGCGGCGCGGTATAGGCAAGGTCAACATGGCCACCGCACAGAAGCCATATGCCACTACATTACATAGCCCCTGCCAGAATATGACGGCGTGCATCGTGGGGGAAAAC
>JBOIBD010000114.1:0-7797 GCA_050739415.1 Gammaproteobacteria bacterium
ATCGGGCCGTTCTAACAGCGCCTTGGTGGCAGACAGGCGCATTTGTTCTATGTGGTCGTTGATGGAAGAATCTTTCTCTATATAGGTATCGGTCGAGGGAACGTAGGCTTCAGGCTGGTAGTAGTCGTAATAGGAAACGAAATACTCGACGGAGTTGTGTGGAAAGTAGGCTTTGAATTCGCCATAAAGCTGTGCGGCGAGTGTTTTGTTAGGCGCCATTACCAGCGTCGGCCGTTGCAAGTTCTGGATCACGTTCGCGATGGTGAAGGTCTTGCCGGAACCGGTGACACCCAACAGGGTCTGCCTGGCGAGACCGCGGCCCAGTCCTTCCGTAAGCATACCAATGGCCTCGGGTTGATCGCCCGCCGGCTGATAGTCCGCTGCCAGTGTGAATACTTCGCTCATTGGTATTTCCAAGATGCTTTCCTTATCATGATAGCGTTTCGTCTTGATCGATGGAGTTTTCCGTGAACATTGTTCTTTCCGAGCGCGTCCAGCATCTGCAAGCTTCCCCTACCCTGGCCGTCAGCGCCCGGGCCGCCGAACTCAAGGCCCAGGGCCGGGACATCATCAGTCTGGGCGCAGGCGAACCGGATTTCGACACCCCGGAACATATAAAGGAAGCGGCCATCCGCGCAATTCGTGCCGGCCAGACCAAATACACAGCTGTGGACGGTACGCCATCTCTGAAACGTGCCGTCATCGAAAAATTTCGCCGCGATAACGGTCTCGAATATGCGCCGAATCAAATACTGGTGTCCTGCGGTGGCAAACAAAGTTTCTTCAACCTTTGCGAGGCGCTGCTCAATCCGGGTGATGAAGCCATCATCCCGGCGCCATACTGGGTGTCATACCCGGAAATTGTGCAGATCACAGGCGCTACGCCTGTCATCGTCTCCGCAGGCTCCGAGCAGCACTACAAACTCACACCGGCCCAACTCGAGCAAGCCATAACAACACGCACGCGCCTGGTGGTCATCAACAGCCCGTCCAATCCCACCGGCATGGCCTACAGCCGTGCCGAACTCATCGCTTTTGCCGACGTGCTACGCACCCATCCGGGGGTATTGATTGCCACGGATGACATGTATGAGCACTTCCAGTGGCAGGGCGGACCTTTCTGCAACATCCTCATGGCAGCACCGGATCTTTATGATCGGACCATGGTGCTGAACGGCGCCTCAAAAGCCTATGCCATGACCGGCTGGCGCATCGGTTTTGCCGGTGGCCCCGCCCATATCATCAAGGCCATGACCAACGTGCAATCTCAGAGCACGTCCAACCCGACCTCCATATCCCAGGCAGCGGCCGAAGCGGCGCTAACCGGAGACCAGGAATGCGTGCGCGTCATGTGTCACGCCTTTGAAGAGCGCCACACATTTGTGTATGCATCTCTCAGGTCGATGCCGGATGTACGCATATTGCCCGCAGACGGCACCTTCTACTCTTTTCCCGATTTCTCCCGAATCATTGCGCGACTGAAACTCAGGGACGATAACGCCCTGTGCGAGCAGCTATTGGCAGATGCCGGTATCGCATTGGTAGCGGGATCCGCATTCGGTGCACCGGGTCATGTACGCCTGTCGTTTGCCACCAGCATGCAGAATCTCGAAGCTGCCATGGCGCGGCTCGGTGATTTTCTGCTGAAATCAGCCGCGTAAATTCATTTTCCGGTTGACCCTCCAGAGCGCCTTCATTACCATAGGCGCCCTTCCGATACCGTTCCCCGGTAGCTCAGTTGGTAGAGCGACGGACTGTTAATCCGTTGGTCGCTGGTTCGAGTCCGGCCCGGGGAGCCATAATTTATCTAATCGTAGTTTTGTCAATCTCCACACGGGGAAAGCACTCCAAGGTCTGAACGGCGCAAGTTCTTCGCATGACGCAGAGCACCAGAATCGCTGTCATCATCCTGAATTACAATTCAGCCGCCTACACTGTGGGGTGTGTGGAATCAATACGCAACAATACAGCTGATCTCTCCGGGGTATCGCTACTAATCGTTGATAACAATTCCACCGCAACAGATAGACACCAGCTTTCCACCCTCTCGTCGGATGATATAACGCATATTCGCTCGGACAAGAATCTCGGTTTCTCCGGCGGCATGATGCTGGGAGCACGGAGCATAGAAGCTGAATATTATTTCTTCCTGAACAACGACTGCGAATTCCAAAATGATGTGTTGGCAATTTTGTCCGATTTCATGGACAACAACCAGAAAGTTGCCATGTGCAGTGCCAGTATGTTTGATGTTAATGGGCAATCCAGGTCAAATTTTAATTATTTCCCGTCACTGGCGCTTACGTTATTCGGCAGCGGCCTCTTGCGTCTTTTCAAGCCTGGCCGTTACCCGGATCGGCGAAAACCGTACGCGCAACCGATCCAGGTTGATGTAGTGACCGGTGCTGCCATGTTTGTGCGCGGGTCAGTCCTCAAGGAGTTGCATGGGCTTGATACAGGTTATTTTCTTTATTGCGAAGAAGAAGATTTTGCCTTGCGTATCCAAAAAGCGGGTTGGAAGACCTATTTCGTGCCACAGGCCAGAATAATGCACATCGGTGGTGCCAGTTCATCTGACGCCATGCTGCGGCCAGCTTTGCAAAGGGAATTTTATATAAGCTTCTTCCGCTACCTGCGTCTACACCATAGCTCGGCTTATGCCCTCGCCTTTCGGCTGATTATCACCTTGAAGATACTGCGGCGTGCACTTGTTGGCAAAACAGCATTCAGTCTCGCCGGGTTCATATTACGCGGCGCGCCGGAGAAAGACAGTTTGAGATATAGACAGGCAGCTTGAGCTTGATCTTATTTACCAGTGAACTTCAAACCAATAATCCCGGCTACGATCAAAACAAGGCAGACAATCCTGATCAGATTAACCGAATCACCAAACAACAGGATACCGAGCATGACCGTGCCAACCGCGCCGATGCCGGTCCATACTGCATAAGCGGTGCCTATCGGTAGAACTTTGACCGCGAAACCCAGCAAGGCCATGCTGATGATGATAGCGATGAGGGTCAGTATGGATGCCAAAGGCCGGGTGAATCCGGCTGCATACTTGAGACTTACGGCCCAAGTTACTTCAAACAGGCCGGCGAACACTAACAACCACCACGCCAGGTTTCGGCTCATCTCCATTGGTTAACGACGGCCAGCCTGTAGATCGGAGCCAATCCGTTTCAGGTAATCACGGAAGTCATCACTGAGTTCAGTGTGTTTCAGGCCGTATTCCACGGTCGCCTTGAGGTAACCAAATTTGTCGCCACAGTCATAACGCACACCTTCGAACTCGCAGGCATAAACCCCTTCTGCACTGAGTAGTACCTGGATGGCATCGGTCAACTGTATTTCGCCGCCGGCACCCTCACGGGTTTTTCTCAGCAATTCGAAAATGCCGGGTGTGAGCAGATAACGCCCCACCACGCCCAATAAAGAAGGTGCATCCACTGGCTTGGGCTTTTCCACAATGTGTTGGATTTTAAACAGTCGCGGTGATATCTCTTCGGGCGTTATGATGCCGTAACGACTGGTTTCCTCGCGCGCCACCCGCTCAACGCCAATCACGCTGCCGCCATAACGATCGTATACGTCTTTCATCTGCAATAAAGCAGAACGCCCCCCACCGTCAATCAGATCGTCGGCCAGGACCACAAAGAATGGCTCATTACCGACCACCGGCTCCGCACACAAGACGGCGTGACCCAGGCCCAGGGCTTCTGCCTGGCGGATGTAGACGCATGTGACATTCGGCGGAATGATGTTCTGCACCAGATCCAGCAGGGCCTTTTTGCCGCGTAGAGCCATTTCGGTCTCAAGCTCATAGGCGCGGTCAAAATGATCAGAAATGGCACGTTTGGTACGGCTGGTGACGAATACCAGCACTTGCGCTCCCGCCTCGACCGCTTCCTCCACCGCATATTGGATCAGCGGTTTGTCCACGATGGGCAACATCTCTTTCGGACTGGCCTTGGTGGCGGGTAGAAAACGTGTGCCCAAGCCCGCTACCGGAAATACCGCTTTGCGAATTTTTTCTTGTCTCATGTTGCACTTCCCTCTGTAGTTCGTAACACACCGATCCCGGTATGATCACGTCATACCGGAAACGTTCGCAGCGCTAAAGGTAATCTCATGGAATGGCATGGTGCAATTCCAGGTTTTGCAGCTGGGACACTGCCAGTACAATGTCTTGCTGCGAAATCCACACTCTTCACAGCGATAGCGGGGTCCATTCTTGAGCAAATTCCTGACTGCGAGCTGAAGCGGTTCAAGGTCGACCAGCTCCGAAACACCACTGCGTTGTGCGAAGGACGAAAACATTTCATAAAGCCCACGCAAACTGGGCTCTGTACGTAAATAGTCTGCCACGCAGGCGCGTGATACAGGATCGTCCATCTCAGGGTCGAGAATCGCGGCGATGGCCAGATACCCGGATGCCTTTGGATTTTCGTGCAGCAACTTCCCGATCACATTTTCCAGTATCGCCCGTCCGTTTAGGTGGCAGGATACCCGTGCCAGCGAAGGCAGCACTTCGGTGGCGTACCGAATTTCATGCTCAAGTACGTGCTGATAATGCAGCTGACTGCGCTGCCACTCTTGCGCGGTTTCTGCCATCTGAGCCAGTAATAGGTCAGCGCGCACATTATCCGGATCATGCGATTGGGCACGCTTTAGAAATCGGCGGGCCAGTGGTATATCTTTTGCGGTCAACGCCGCTTGTGCGAGTTCACAGAAATACTGAGCGACCGTCTCTTCCTCGGAGGTCCCGGTGAGTGCCTGTAGCCGGCGCCGCATGGCGATTGCCTGCTCCCAATCCTTCTGTTGTTCGTAAAGCGAAATCAGGCTGCGTAGCGCTGGATCGGTGTAATTTGGCATATCCAGGAGCTCGAGCAAAATACTCTCGGCACGATCCAGAAGGCCTGCGCGAAGATAATCCTGGGCTAATTCAAACAACGCCTGGGCGCGATGTGCACGCGTAAGATTGGGGCGGGCGATCAGATTCTGATGAATGCGGATGGCGCGATCAACCTCACCACGGCGCCGAAATAGATTGCCCAATGCAAAATGTGTCTCTACCGTATCCGAGTCCACTTCAGCTACGCGGATGAAGACTTCCAGTGCCTTGTCCGGCTGCTCATTGAGCAGAAAATTGAGGCCCTTGAAATACTCTGAACTGACAAACTGGAAACGCGAGGCACGCTTTCCACTTCGGCTCCACCGCGCCAGAAGCCAACCGAGTATGGCTGCCGCGATCAGCAGCAGGATGATGATGGCAGTTGAATCAATGATCATTCTTCAAGGGAAGATTGCGCAAATTGCGGATTTCCGCCTCTGCGTCACGGACTGTGCGTTTAAGACGCCAGGCTTCACGCTTCAGGCGGAAAATCACCGCGAGAGCGCACAACAACCCCAGCAGCCAACCGATAATCGCGGCGCCCAGGATCGCCGAAGCCAGATGCACGCGCATGCTACCCACAAGATAATCAAGAACGACAGTCGTGCTATTGGCATAGGCCAACAGCAGCGCTGCGACGAATACACACAGGAGAACAATGATGGCAATCCAGCGCAGCATCTCAACAGGCTCCATTCGCGGTTCGGGGACTAGATTCCCGCCGGTTCCTCTCCCGGTTATACAGGAGCGCCGTCGTTCACACGATCACGCAAGTCCTTGCCCGGTTTGAAATGGGGGACATACTTCCCGGACAGTGCAACGGAACTGCCGGTTTTCGGATTGCGGCCCATGCGCGGCGGACGAAAGTGCAATGAGAAGCTTCCAAACCCACGAATCTCGATGCGCTGGCCGGTTGAAAGTGCCGTGCTCATCTGTTCCAGTATCGTCTTGACGGCGAGTTCAATGTCCTTGCCGGCCAGGTGATTCTGCTTCCTGGAGATAATCTCTATGAGCTCTGATTTCGTCATGGCCCGCTTACGCCCTCAAGCCAAACCGGTAACACACCATCGTCGAAAGTCCGCTAAATCGCATCAACAAGCCGGAGTCCGCAGCAATCAAACGATTTACAACGTTTACCTATTCCTCTCGACCGCCAGCAATTTGTTCCTTGAGCAGATCGCCCAAGGTAGTGGTCGAAGAAGCGGTATTACGTGCGTAATCTTCCATTGCCTGCGTCTCTTCGTGAATTTCCTTGGCCTTGACGGACAAGCTGATGCTGCGACTCTTACGGTCCACACCCACGAAACGGGCTTCGATCTCATCACCATCCTTGAGTACGGTACGCGCATCTTCCACTCGATCGCGTGACAACTCTGAAGCACGCAAATACCCTTCAATGCCGTTACCCAAGTCAATAGCGGCACCCTTGGCATCCACGGACGTGACTTTGCCCTTCACCATGCTGCCCTTGGGATGCTCGGCCATGAAATTTGAAAATGGATCCTTCTCTAATTGTTTGATACCGAGTGAGATACGTTCGCGCTGCGCGTCCACCGCCAGTACTACCGCCTCCACTTCGTCACCCTTCTTGTAATTGTGCACCGCTTCCTCGCCTGGCGTGTCCCAGGATATATCCGACAGATGCACGAGGCCATCGATGTTGCCATCCAAACCCACGAAGATGCCGAAATCGGTGATGGATTTGATCTTGCCCTTGATGTGATCACCCTTATTGTGACCTGCGGCGAAATCTTCCCAGGGATTGGGTTTGCACTGTTTCATACCCAGCGAGATACGGCGGCGCTCCCCGTCAATTTCGAGCACCATCACTTCTGTCTCATCTCCCACTTGCACGATCTTCGCGGGGTTGACGTTCTTGTTGGTCCAGTCCATTTCGGAAACGTGCACCAGACCCTCGACGCCCGGTTCCACTTCCACGAAACAGCCGTAGTCCGCAAGATTGGTAACCTTGCCGAACAGCCGCGTTCCGGCAGGATAGCGACGCGTGATATCCACCCACGGGTCATCACCCAATTGCTTCAGGCCCAAGGATACGCGGTTGCGCTCACGGTCGAACTTGAGAATCTTGACCTCAATCTCCTGCCCCACTGTCACTACTTCAGATGGATGTTTGACGCGTTTCCACGCCATATCAGTGATGTGCAGCAGGCCGTCAATGCCACCTAAATCCACAAAGGCACCGTACTCCGTGAGATTCTTGACGATGCCCTTCACCATCGCGCCTTCTTGCAGATTGTCCAGTAACTGATCGCGCTCGGCGCTGGATTCCGCCTCGACCACCGCTCGGCGCGACACCACCACGTTGTTGCGGCGCTGGTCGAGCTTGATGACCTTGAATTCCAGTTCCTTACCTTCCAGGTAGACTGGATCGCGTACCGGTCGTACATCCACCAGGGAACCGGGCAGGAAGGCGCGCACGCCGTCCACCTCGACAGTGAATCCGCCCTTCACTTTGCCGCTGATATATCCCTTGACGATTTCGCCCTTGGTGAAGGCTTCTTCTAGTAGTGTCCAGGAGCGGGCACGCTTGGCTTTCTCGCGCGATAGACGGGTTTCACCGAAGCCGTCTTCGACGGCATCCAGCGCCACTTCCACATCGTCGCCCACGGCGATTTCAAGTTCGCCGTGCTCGTTGTAAAACTGTTCGGCGGGTATTACGCCTTCGGATTTGAGACCGGCGTTGACAATCACTACATCCGGCCGGATTTCCATTACACGGGCCTTGAGGATGGCCCCGTTTCGCATCTGTTGTTGCTTGATGCTCTGTTCAAAAAGTTCCGCGAAAGACTCGGTCATTGTAAGGTTAGTCCTGAAATCCCTGCACGCAGGGGCTTGGTTAGTCCGGTATCCCGCGTCCAGGGGAATTCCGGGTGAGTTAACAA
>JBOIBD010000115.1:0-7626 GCA_050739415.1 Gammaproteobacteria bacterium
CTGGGCCAGATCAAGGGCGCGTATGAACTGGCAAAACGCAGCGGTAGTGCCGGCAATCACCTGCACCGGCTATTCCAATATGCATTTGCGGTGGCCAAACAAGTACGCACAGAGACACACATTGGGGAAAATCCAGTGTCCGTTGCATATACCACGGTGCATCTGGCGCGACAGATTTTCGCAGATTTCAGCCAGCTTACATCGCTGCTGATCGGCGCCGGTGAAACCATTGAGCTGGTGGCGCAGTATCTGCATGAACAGGGCACGCAGCGCATGATCGTCGCCAACCGGACGCTCACCCGCGCGCACCAGCTCGCAGAGAAGTTCGGCGGCTATGCCATAAGCTTGCACGAGATTCCGCTGCATCTTGGCGAAGCCGATATCGTGATTGCCTCTAGCGGCAGCCCGGAACCGATCCTCAGCCGCACCGTAGTGGCCGATGCACTCAAAGCACACAAGCGCCGCCCGGTGCTCATGCTGGATATCGCGGTGCCGCGCGATATTGATCCTGCCGTGGCCGAGCTGGATGATGTGTATCTCTTTACTATCGATGATCTACGCAGCGTGGTGGAGAAAAACCTACGCTCACGTCAGGATTCGGCGCAGGAAGCGGAGATCGTCATTGACGCACAAGTCATCCGATTCATGGAACAGTTACGTGGCCTGGATGCGGTACCCGCCATCCGCGCAGTTCGTAGCAATGCGGCGGAACTGCGGGATCATAGTCTGGAGCAGGCGCAACATTTATTGGCCAGCGGCGCAACGCCAGAAGAAGCCCTGAAATTTCTTGCGGAGACACTCACTAACCGTCTGCTTCACGCCCCTACCACCTATTTGCGCCAAGCCGCCTATGAAGGCCGTGACCATATCATCAGCCAGGCGCATGAGCTTTTTGGCTTGAAGAACAAGGATAAAGACAAGCCGTCGTGACGGTGCCTCCGGCTGCGTCATAATGTGCAGCACTACTGCGGGAAATCAGCTTGAAAGACTCCATCCGTCAGAAACTCGAACGGCTCGTCGCACGCCACGAGGAGTTGGCCGCTTTGCTATCCAGCCAGACTGTAATCGGCAATCAGCAGCAATTCCGGGATCTGTCACGCGAATACGCACGTCTGGATTCCCTGGTCACGTATTATCGCGATTACGCCGATGCTGAATCCAACGCACACACCGCAGAAGCACTATCACAGGACAGCGATATCGCCATGCGGAACCTGGCGCGGGAAGAAAAACGTGTTGCCGACGCGCGCCTCGCAGCGCTCGAACCTGAATTGATCAAACTGTTGCTGCCAAAAGACCCACACGATGACAGCAATATTTTCCTGGAGATCCGCGCCGGCACCGGTGGTGATGAAGCCGCACTGTTCGCAGGAGATCTGTTCCGTATGTACGCCCGCTACGCTGAGACACAACGTTGGGCTGTAGAAATCCTGAGTAACAGTCCCGGCGAACACGGTGGCTACAAGGAGATTATTTCCCGCGTAGTGGGACCAGGCGCGTATTCAAAGTTGAAATTCGAATCGGGCACACATCGCGTGCAACGCGTGCCGGAAACCGAGGGTCAGGGACGCGTCCATACCTCCGCATGCACGGTGGCGATTCTGCCGGAAGTGGAGGCGATAGACGATGTCGATATAAACCCGGCGGATCTGAAGGTTGATACCTATCGTTCCAGCGGCGCCGGCGGCCAGCATGTGAACAAGACTGATTCCGCCATCCGCATCACACATCTCCCCAGCGGTATCGTGGTGGAATGCCAGGATGAACGTTCACAGCACAAGAACCGTGCTCGCGCTATGTCGCTGCTCAGGGCAAAACTGCTGTCGGCGGAGCAGGAAAAACAGATCTCCGCCCAGGCGCAGTCGCGCAAGCTCCAAGTCGGCAGCGGTGACCGTTCGGAGCGCATCCGCACCTACAACTTCCCCCAGGGACGCGTCACTGACCACCGCATCAACCTGACTCTTTACAAGCTGGGTGACGTATTGGAAGGAAAACTGGATGAGGTGATTGTGCCGCTCATGAATGAATACCAGGCGGAAGAACTCGCCACCATGACGACTCAGTGACTTCCTGCATGTTCTTTGAGATTGCGGTATTGCAAGTAACAAACGGACAGCACATAGCACCACACGATTCCGCCCGCCAATGGCATAAAGCCGTAGTCATACCACGGATTCGCCAATGATGACGCAGACGGTAACCCCCCCGCACTCAATTGATGTATAGCACTCATGATATCGGGCCAGCCGGCGACGACATCGTAAATGAATAATACGATAGCCGGCACCGAAATCACCACCGACGTCCGCCACCAGTACGGCCAGGTCAAGCGATGGCTGTAACCCAGCGCGTCCAGCATATTCTTGCGATCTAGCACTGCCGCGTAGGCAAAAAATGCAAGGGTTGTACCCAGAATGATGCCGGGCACAATAAAAAATAAAAAACCGATCCCAGACGCAATGTTATACAGCAGGTCACCGATGAGAATGGCCGGAGCGGCGCGCATGCCGACGCGCAGTGCCTGTTTGTAAGACAGTGTGCTCCCGGTCGTGAAAGCATCCAGTTTGGCGATGGTGCCGCCAAAAAGTGCGCTTTCGACCACCCATGCCACGATAGTCACAATGAATGTCATCGCATTGAAGCTGCCGGTAAGCAGTCCGCCGCCGGCGATGGTATCGGGTGCTACATCGACAATGCAAGCGATCCACAACGGTAGAAAAATCACCGGGAGTGACTTTAGAAATAAGCGCCAGCCTTCATCCAGCGTGGCGCCGATAGGTAAAGTTCCGGAGCTTTCTCCCACCTTCATCAAAGTGGTTCAAGCCTGTACGGCGACGGTTGACGTGGTCTTTTGCGCGTGTCGCGCGCGAAGATCGCAGTACAGCACATAGAGTATCCCAGCGATAAAAGGCGACAAGACTGCTGCGCCCACCAATCTGAGCACGCCCTTTACCAAGAGTGTGCGCCCAGTGTCCACGGACTCAAGAAAAGGTAACCAGTGAATGAACGGCAGTATGACAGCTGCTGCGATCACCACAACCACGATGAATGTGATCAGCAATACCAGAAACGTGCGCCACCAGTTCCGGAACACTAATGCAGAACTGTAATTCAGGGCGCCAATGGGGCCTTTGCCATCCAGGACGATGGCGAACTGGAAAAAAAGCAGATTGACAATGATAAACAGGGCTGCGGCGATCACACACGCCTGGGTAACCACGATGGCAACACCATGGCCGAGCATGGCCCCCAACACCGCGCCAAGGATCGCCCCAATGAGTGCAGCGATGAAAATACCAATGATCATGGTGATGCCAAACAGAATGCTGGAGAGCACCAATACAGGCAGCTTGCGCAATGCGAAGGTTAGTTCATGCTCCGGCAGTGTGACCTGAGCCGCA
Source organism: Gammaproteobacteria bacterium (assembly GCA_050739415.1). Taxonomy (GTDB): domain Bacteria; phylum Pseudomonadota; class Gammaproteobacteria; order Natronospirales; family REEB76; genus REEB76. The sequence goes on from JBOIBD010000115.1 coordinate 3,402, forward strand.
GCATGAATGCGGCGAATGATCAATGCATTGACGAGCGAGCTTAGAATAATTACCAGCAGTTCAAGCAGCAGCAAATAGCCAATGAAATCGCCCTGCTTGAACAGTCGCAGCAGAGATTCAGGAGTGACTGCTGTATTGCCAAGTTTGCCGGCCAGATAAAGGGTTGGCAGCAGGCTGATAAACCCCAGCAAACTTGCCAGCGCAAATAGCCGGCGAAAGCTCGCCCGGCCCAGCGCCACTCCGCGAGACCATATGCTCATGGGTGACTGCGGAGAAGAGTTCAATTCAAACATGCACGATTCCCGGATGCTGGTGTTGTATGAGTGCGGCAGTGTGCCTGACCACGCAAGATTACAGCAAGCGTTCCCGTACTCACTGGCCTGCTTTGAACAAAAATAGGGTTGAAATCCGCCATGAAATTTTTAACTTCCACGCAATAAACCGCCGGCGCATGGCACGACATTCTCATCCGGCCGCGGATTGCAGTCCAAGTACATCGTCGCGTAGCCGCCACATGACATTCTGAACGGAGTTGACCAGATGAAGCACTTCAGCCCCCAGAGCACGCACACCTCAGCTGCTAGCTCCGTAAACCCGGCAACGGACCGTGTGCAACCCCATGATTATAAAAAGAAAATAAATAAATCTTGCCTGAACCTAGCAGGTTACTCGCAACTCGCTAAAATCTGCGCCCGATCGTACGGTTTGCAAACAAATCGTCGAGTAGTATCATGCACTTGCGTATTTTCTGGCACATTCAAATTTGGTGGTGAATAATCATGAATAAGTACCTTGTTATCCTTTCTGCCGCAGCTCTGACCCTGGGCATGGCTGCTTGCAGCAAGAGCGGTAATGAATCTGCACCGGCTTCCACTCCCGCGGCCTCCACGGCACCGTCTATGCCGGCGGCTTCAACTGCAGCTCCTGCTGCCGGCACGGCCATGAAGGCCCCGGCTGCCAGCACGGCACCCGCCGCTTCCACGAAGTAACCCGCGAAGAGACTGACCAGCCTCCTGCTGGACAGTCTTTTTGGCCATCTGCTGATACGGAGGGGAAGAAAGTACAAGGGCAGACTGGGAACAGTCTGCCCTTTTTCATTCACTCCAGTGCCTGCTCCAAATCCGCCCGCAGATCCGCGACATCCTCGACACCCACTGACAAGCGCACCAGCGAATCACTGACACCCAACGCTATACGTGTTTCCCGCGGTACTGAGGCATGTGTCATGATCCCTGGGTGTTCGATTAGACTCTCCACGCCACCCAGGCTCTCAGCCAGTGTGAATAATTGGCAGCGTTCCAGGAAGCGCCGTGATTCCGCTTCACCACCTTTAAGAAATATCGTGAGCATCCCACCGGATGTGTACATCTGCGTTTTCGCGAGCGCATGCTGAGGGTGGCTGTTCAATCCCGGGTACACCACGCGCTCCACCCGCGGATGCTTCTCCAGCCAGCTTGCCAATTCCAACGCATTGCTGGCGTGGCACTCCATGCGCAGCGCCAGGGTTTTCAGCCCGCGCAAGGCCAGGAAGCTGTCAAACGGTCCAGCGACTGCACCCACCGAATTCTGCAAGAATGCCATCTGCTCAGCCAACTCGGCGGAGCCACCCGCGACCACCATGCCCCCCACCATATCGGAATGGCCGTTGAGATATTTGGTGGCGGAGTGCATGACCAAGTCGAATCCATGTTCGATAGGACGCTGGTTGTAGGGTGACGCAAATGTGTTATCGCATACCGTGATGATCTTTTGCTTGCGCGCCACCTCCGCGACCATCGCAAGATCCACCAGTTGCAGTAAGGGATTGGTGGGCGTCTCTACCCAGATCAATCTGGTTTCAGTACGAATGGCGTTTTCCAGCGTCTTGCGATCCCGCAAATCCACGAAACTGAATTTGAGGCCAGCAGAGCGCTTGCGCACGCGTTCAAACAAACGATACGTGCCGCCGTACATATCGTCCATGGCGATCACATGGCTGCCAGAATCCAGCAAATCGAGGATTGTTGCCGTAGCCGCCATACCAGAAGCGAAGGCAAAGCCGCGCGTACCGCTTTCCAGATCCGCGACGCAGCGTTCATATGCCATACGTGTGGGGTTCTGCGTACGTGAATATTCGTAACCCTTGTGCTTGCCAGGGCTTTCCTGGGCATAGGTCGAAGTAGCATAGATTGGTTGCATCACCGCACCGGTGGTGGGATCAGGCGACTGGCCGGCATGGATGGTGCGTGTGGCGAAACCGGTTTTTTTACCTGAAGCTTGCATGACTGTCACCTAGTTGATTGTGGGAGCGGCTTTAGCCGCGATTCTAAAGCTGCTAGTGCTGCAAGCGTAAGCGGTTCAGCAAATCGCTGCGGGTAACCAATCCCAGAAATTCATCGCCGTCCATCACCGCCGCGGCGGTCTCCTGCTCCAGCAAAGAGTACAGATCCGCTACTTTCCGGTTCACCTGGATGCGCGGAAAATCCGCATCGAGCGCCGTACGTACTTCCTGGGCAAATCCGCGCGGATCGCCGCGCACTGCCTGAATGAGATCAATCTCAGTCACCGCGCCTAGAAATTGCTTGCCGTCTATCACCGGCAACTGGGAAATACCGTTGTTGCGCATGCGTGTGTGGGCTGTGGCGAAGGTATCCGCCGGACCTACATACACCGTGGCACGTTCCCAATAAGGACGGCCCACGTAATCGCCCAGGTCGCCGCGTTTCGGCCGTTCCATGAAACCCTGTTCGATCATCCAGAAATCATTGTAGAGCTTGGATAGATACTTGTTGCCGGTATCCGCGCCTAGAGTTACTACACGCTTAGCAGTTTTCTGCGCGCGGCAATAACGCAACGCGGCGGCGATCAGAGTGCCGGATGACGAGCCCAGCAGCACGCCTTCCTTGCGCAGCACCTCGCGCGCGGTGGCGAAGGCTTCGCTGTCGGGAATGGTATAGGCTTGCTTCACCACCGATAGGTCGCAGATCTCGGGGATGAAATCCTCGCCGATGCCTTCCACCAGCCATGCACCCTTCTCGATCAGCTTGCCGGTCCGGATGTACTCCGCCACCACCGAACCCTGCGGGTCCGCCAGCACCATTTCCACCTGCGGCGCCACCCGACGAAAATATTGACCGATGCCGGTGAGCGTACCGCTCGAACCCACGCCCACAACCACCGCATCCAGCTGCTGCTCCATCTGCTCCCAGATTTCCGGACCGGTAGTGGTTTCGTGAGCTTTCACGTTGTCGGGATTGCCGAATTGATTGATGAAAAATGCGCCCTGCTCCTGAGCCATACGTTTTGCCAGGTCCTGGTAATACTCCGGATGACCTTTGCTGACATCGGAGCGGGTCAATACCACTTCCGCGCCCATGGCGCGTAAATTGAAGATTTTTTCCTGGCTCATCTTGTCGGGGATCACCAGGATCAAGCGATAGCCTTTCTGAGCTGCCACCAGCGCGAGGCCCAAGCCGGTATTGCCGGCGGTGGCCTCGATGATGGTGCCGCCGGGTTTGAGATCGCCACGTTTCTCGGCTTCCGTGATCATGGACACACCGATGCGATCCTTGATGGAGCCACCGGGATTCATGAGCTCGAGCTTGAGAAATAGTCGGCACAGTCCTGTGTCCAGCCGTTTGAGTTCCAGCATCGGCGTGCGGCCGACCATTTCCAGCACGTTGGAATAAACTTTCATGTAATTTCCGGATCCGCAAACGTAAACAAAGCACTATTGTACGGAAGCGCCTAAAATAAGCCCACTTTCAGGGGGACCGTATGGGCGCCACCATCGCCACATTGTTGAACGGGGCGAGCCGGGAGCTGGCCAAAACCAGTCCCACGCCGAATCTGGATGCCGAAATTTTGCTCGCGCATCTGCTGGAAATCCCCCGCACCCACCTATACGCCCGGCCGGAACAACGCATCGCAGAAAACAAACTGCGGTTGTTTGCACTCACGGTGGTGGCGCGGTGCAAGGGCCGTCCGGTGGCGCACCTCACCGGGCAGCGCGATTTCTGGTCCCTGACCCTCAAAGTCACGCCTGAAACCCTGATTCCGCGTCCGGAAACCGAGCGGCTGGTGGAAGAAACTCTGCGCTATGTCCCGGTGGACACACGCCGGTATCTGCTGGATCTTGGCACCGGCAGTGGCGCCATCGCATTGGCGCTGGCAAAAGAGCGGCCAAATTGCACCATCATCGCCACCGACATCAGCCGGGCGGCACTGACAGTGGCATACGAAAACG
>JBOIBD010000116.1:0-7537 GCA_050739415.1 Gammaproteobacteria bacterium
CACACATTCCTTCAACGCATTGTTGAAGACGCTGGAAGAACCGCCGCCGCATGTGAAGTTTCTACTGGCTACCACCGACCCACAAAAACTGCCGGTGACGGTGCTGTCGCGTTGTTTGCAGTTCAATTTGAAACGCCTGCCGGTGAGCCTGATACAGGGACATCTCAATCATATTCTTGAAGCCGAAAAAATATCACAGGAGGCAGTGGCTGTGACGTTGATTGCGAATGCTGCGGATGGCAGTCTGCGCGATGCTTTGAGTCTATTGGATCAGGCTATCGCTTATGGCGGCGGTGCGCTGCGTGAATCAGACGTGCGCACCATGCTGGGCAGCATTGAGCAAACTCACGTGCGAGCTCTGCTGGAAGCGGTGGCGAAAAAGGACGGCAAGGTCTTGCTCGAGACCGTCGCGAAACTGGATGAATACGCACCGGATTATGAATTGGTGCTGGATGATCTCGCGTCGTTCCTGCAGCGGCTGGCGTTGATCCAGGCGGTGCCTGAGGCAGCAGCGGAATTCAGCGATGTCGAGATTCTGCAGGCATTGAGCACACAATTGAGCCCGGAAGACGTGCAGCTTTGTTATCAGATCATTCTGCTGGGCAAGCGTGATCTGCCGCTAGCGCCCTCGTCACGCGGTGGTTTCGAGATGATCCTGTTGCGTATGTTGGCGTTCGCACCTCAGACACAGACGGTCGCCACACCGGATGCCACCACTGCACATTCCCCACAAGCTGTACCGGGTGGACTTCCCAAGCCTGGTGTTGCCTCCACGAAGAACGCACCAGCAGCGACAAAGACTGCACAGCCCTGGAAGGAACCGGACTGGATGGGTCTGGTGGAGTGCCTGGATATCCAGGGTGCTGCGCAACAACTGGCGCTCAACTGCGTATATCGTCGCCGCGAGGGCAATATTTTGCATCTGGAGTTGGATGCGACTCACGAGCACATGGCCACGGATCAATTGGTGAAACGCGTGCAGGAATCCTTGTCGCGCTACTATGGTGAAACCCTGATCGTGCGCATTGAATCCGTGTCGGGCAATCTCGACACACCGGCCAAACGCGATGAGCTCCGGCAGGCTGAACGACTGAAATCGGCCCAGCAAACCATCGTCGCCGATCCGAACGTTCGTGCTTTATGCGAGACTTTTGGTACCCAGGTCAACCCTGAACTGGTAAAACCCGCTGATTGATTTGAAAAGGTGAATACACGATGAAGAACGGATTAGGCGGTCTGATGAAGCAGGCCCAGCAATTGCAGGAAAACATGCAGAAAACCCAGGAAGAGCTGGCGCGCACGGAAGTTACCGGCCAGGCCGGCGGCGGCATGGTGAGCGTGGTGATGACTGGACGGCATGAAGTGCGGCGCATCGCCATTGATCCAAAACTCATGGGCGACGACAAGGAGATGCTCGAAGACCTCATTGCCGCGGCGGTGAACGATGCGGTCAATAAAGTCGAGACTATAACCCGCGAACGGTTTTCCGGACTGACGGCGGGGATGCCGTTGCCGGGCGGCATGAAGCTGCCATTCTGATTGCCCATGGCCTACACGCCGTTATTACAACAACTGATGGACGCATTACGCTGCTTGCCGGGAGTCGGCCCCAAGTCGGCGCAGCGCATGGCGTTCCATCTTCTGGAACGCAATCGTGACGGCGCGTTGGCACTTGCCAAGGCTTTAGAGACTGCCGTGACTGGCATCCACCACTGCGAACGCTGCCGCATGCTCACCGACAAGCCCATATGCGAGTTCTGTGCTTCGGGGAAGCGCGATGCAGCACTGCTGTGCGTGGTGGAGACTCCTGCAGATGTTTACGCCGTGGAGATTGCGACCGGGTTTCGAGGAAGATATTTCGTGCTTATGGGCCATCTCTCGCCCCTGGACGGCATTGGTCCTGAAGAGCTGGGGCTACAGCAACTGGAAGCGCGCCTGGCTGAGGATGGCATCACCGAATTGATACTCGCCACCAACCCAACCGTGGAGGGTGAGGCCACGGCGCACTACGTGGCGGAGCTGGCGCGCGCACGCGGTATTCGCGCCACGCGCATCGCGCATGGCGTTCCGCTGGGCGGCGAACTGGAATTCGTGGATGGTGGCACGCTTTCGCATGCGTTCAGCGGCCGGCGAGATGTTCAATAAGGAGCAAGCATGAAAGAGTGTCTGTTTTGCAAGATGGCGCGAGGCGATATCAAGCCAGACATGGTTATGGAAACGGATGACCTGATCGCGTTCCACGACATCAATCCTCAGTCGCCCGTTCATATCCTGGTGGTTCCGCGCAAACATATCAGTACGCTCAACGAACTCACATCCAGCGATACAGAACTCATGGGTAAGCTAGTCATGGTCGCGAGCGAGATTGCACAGCGGGAAGGGCTTGCCACCTCAGGCTATCGGTTGGTACTGAATTGCAACAAGGGCGGCGGCCAGACCGTATTCCATATCCATCTGCATCTGCTGGGCGGGCGCATCATGACCTGGCCGCCGGGCTGATTATGACGCTCTTGGCAGTGCTGCACGCTGCCGCGATCTCGACGAGCGGTTATTACCAACGTTTAGGTGGAAGAGTGGTGTGCGGCTGCAAGCGCCTGTAGACGCGTTATGCGCGCCAGCGCTGGTGGGTGGGAGTCGTGAAAAGCCGAATGTACCGGATCAGGTGTAAGCGTAGTCGCGTTGTCGCGGTAAAGCTTCACCAGCGCGCGGATCAACGCGGCGGTATCCGTCTGACGACTGGCGTAGGCATCCGCTTGGAATTCATGACGGCGTGACCAGGCTGCGCTCAAAGGTTCAAGCAGGAGCAAGAACGGTGGCGCCAATAGCATGAACAGCAGCAAGGCCATATACGCGGACGGCTGCGAAACGCCCATACCCTGGTAGAACCAGTCGCTGGCCGCGAGCCAGCCGAGAATTGCGAGACCAGCGAGGCTTAGTATCGCGGTGACCAGTAATCGCTGTATCACGTGCTTGAGACGGAAATGGCCCAGCTCGTGGGCCAGGACAGCCTCGATTTCTTCAGGCGCTAATTTATCCACGAGCGTATCGAAGAACACGATGCGCTTGTGACGGCCAAAACCGGTGAAATAGGCGTTACCGTGAGCCGAGCGTGTGGAGCCGTCCATCACGAATATGCCGCGGCTGGTGAAACCGCAACGCGCCAGCAGGGATTCGATGCGCTGTTTCAGATTGATATCCACCAGCGGCGAAAATTTGTTGAACAGCGGTGCGATCAGCACGGGATAGGCCCAGGTTATCGTCAAGCTGAATGCCAGCCAGAGTATCCAGACATACAGCCACCACAACCGACCTGCGCGCTGCATGAGAAAGAGCACAGCGTACAGTAACGGCACGCCCAGGATCACGGCCAGCAGCAGCATCTTGGCCATATCCGTGAAGTAGGTTTTTACGGAAGTACGGTTGAAGCCGAAGCGTGTCTCGATGACGAAAGTTGAGTACAGACCTAAAGGCAGTTCGATCAGGGCGTTGATCAAGGCATAACTGCCGATTACCAGCACGCCGGTAGTAAATAGGTTGATGTCGGCATGACGCCATGCAGTATCCAACAGTGCCAAGCCACCGCCGATGGTCCACAGTAGTGCCAGCACCGGATCCAGGGCTGCGCCGATGAGGCTGAAGCGGTTCTTGGCTATAGTGTAATCCGCGGCTTTCTGGTGTGCCGGTAATTCAATGTTGGCACTGAATACTTGCGGTACAGCATCGCGATGCCTGCGCACGTGCTGGATCTGGCGCCCCGTCAGCCAGCTGCGAAGTACGGCGGAAACCACCAGTGCGATGATGAAAACGAGGGTCAATGCGTTCATGTGTAAACCGGAAATCGCAAGGAGCCGCATTGTAAGCGAAGCCCGTCCGGATAGGCAGGCTGTGCCGGTAGCGTTAAACTACCCACACGCCCTTCTTGAAGGATTTCTATGCCGTTGAATTCGGAAAATTTGGTGTGGCTAGATTTGGAGATGACCGGTTTAGATCCGGAACGCGATTTGATCCTGGAAATTGCCACTCTGGTGACCGATAAGCAGCTCAATATCCTGGGCGAAGGCCCAGTGCTCGCCGTGCATCAGAGCGATGCGGTGCTGGCCGCGATGGGGGAATGGTGTACGCGACAGCATGGTCAGTCGGGACTGACCCAGCGGGTGCGTGAAAGCACAATAAGTGCGGCCCAGGCAGAACACGCCACGATCGTCTTTCTGCGCCGGTATCTGCCTCCAAACACTTCACCCATGTGTGGCAACACCATCTGCCAGGATCGACGCTTCTTGGTGCGTTACATGCCGGAACTGGAGAAGTTTTTCCATTATCGTAATCTCGACGTGAGCACGCTCAAGGAGCTGGCGAAACGCTGGGCACCAGATACACTGAGTGGGTTCACCAAGCAATCCACCCATTTGGCACTGAACGATATTCGCGATTCCGTGGAGGAACTGAAGTACTACCGCGAGCGTCTGTTTCGGCCGGAATTTCTCGCGCTGTAATCGACATCCATGCGTGACATCCTGACGTTTGACGATGTTCGTTCGGCGGCCGTGCGCATTGCACCGCACGTACGGCATACGCCGGTGTTGCGTTGCACACGTCTGGAAGCGGAACTGGGTGCAAATATATTTTTCAAATGCGAAAATTTCCAGGAGATGGGCGCGTTCAAGATTCGCGGCGCCAGTAATGCCATCTTTTCATTGTCGGATGTGGTAGCGGGAAAAGGTGTGGCGACGCATTCCTCGGGAAACCACGGTGCGGCCGTGGCGCTGGCTGCAAAACGCCGTGGCGTGGCAGCGTGCGTGGTAATGCCTGAGAACGCCAGCGACTTCAAGAAGCACGCCGTTGCGGAATACGGCGCCAAAATTATTTATTGTGAATCTAGTATGTTGGGTCGCGAAAGCACGCTCGCGAGATACGTTGCAGAAAGCGGCGCGACTGTTGTGCATCCGTACAATGATGCGAAGGTCATGGCGGGGCAAGGCACCGCGGCGCTGGAATTACACGAAGATGTGCCGGACCTACAAGTGATACTGGCACCGGTGGGCGGCGGTGGCCTGCTGTCCGGTGCGGCGGTGACCACGCGCGCGATGCGACCGGGCTGTAAGATAATCGGCGTGGAACCTTTGGGCGCAGACGATACCTGGCGTTCACTCAAGGCCGGCCGCATCGAAGCCTTGGACCATCCCGAGACCATCGCCGACGGCCTACGCGCCACCGTCGGACCGCTGACCTTTGCCGTCATCCAGAGCAAAGCGGATGACATCGTGCGCGTTTCCGAGCAGTCCATCATCAGCGCCATGCGCTATGTATGGGAGCGTATGAAGATCATCATCGAGCCATCTTCGGCAGTGGTTGTGGCGGCGCTGCGCGACGGGCTGATCGATGTGAAGGGACTCCAAGTCGGTGTTATCCTCACCGGCGGCAATGTGGACTTGGACCATTTACCCTGGTGAGAGGTTGTGAAATATGCAAAGCGGGAGAATACGGTTTCTCGGACTAGCCGGCATTATATTGTGGGCGACAGCTTTGGCCGCACCGCCGACAGCCAAGCCGGTCGACGTGCGCAACCTCATTACGGTGACGCAATTCGACCAGACAGGTCTTAACAAACTTTCGCCCGATGAACTCAAGGCGCTGAATGTTTGGCTGACTGAATACCTGAACACGCATGCGGCAACAGTGCCTGTTCCTTCAGGCGCGCCGCGTGACGTGCGCGATCTCATAACGGTCACGGAATTTAACCAGACTGGTCTTGACAAACTCTCACCCGACGATCTCAAGGCGTTTAACTTCTGGCTAAACCGTTATCTCGGTTCTCGCACCCAAACCGCGCCTGCCACGACTGCGCAAGCAGTTTCTCCGTTAACGACAGCTCCAGCCTCGACCGCTCCGTCTGCGGTTGCGAACTTCGGCGCTGACACCATGACGCCCAAGGAAACCAGTGAGACGCCGACGCGCATTGAAACTCGTATCGCGGGTACCTTCAGCGGCTGGACTGGAGATACGATATTCAAGCTGGAGAACGGGCAGGTGTGGCAACAGGCCGCCACCGGGTTTTACACGGACGTGAAACTGGAGCATCCCCAGGTTGTCATCAAGAAACTTGCGTTTGGGTATCTATTGACGCTGCCGGGTCAGGGTGAAACCGTTTTCGTACGTCGTATCAAGTAGTCGTGAGCGGGCAGCAGATAGACCATGAGAGAATGCTGGCCGATCTGCACCTGAATTTGCGCCCGGGTCGCCGGCAGGATGGTGAGACGTTGCATGTGCTTATCAGTGACATCTTGCAAAGTTATGGGCTGCCGATGGAGGATCTTGCGAATTGTGATGACTTGAATGATGTCGCCAAGTGGTACGGTGATCGCAATGGCTTGTTCGAAGTGCTGGAAGACCGCTGTGGCGAATTGTTGGGTTGTTATGGTGTGTTTGCCCGCTCCGCGACGATCTGTGAATTACGGCGCTTGTATCTGGTCAGCAGAATACGTAACCTGGGCTTGGGTCGCGTACTCTTGAATACTGTCTTGGGGTGGGCTCGGAACCGCGGTTTTGACAGCATGGAACTACTCACGGCGCCAGCGCTACAGGGAGCCGTCAGGTTGTATGAGAGATCCGGTTTTGTGCGCGTGGCGGAAAAAGCCACGGTAAGCACCAGCACATGCAATCTGCGGTTTCGTCTGCAGTTACACGATGAGAATATCTCTGGCTGAAAACCCCTCCCATAAACCCTAACGCGGTGTCTGAGCGGCGGGTGCTGACGTCGTGGTTGCGCCTGTTTGTGCCTGGATTTGCTGATCCAAGGCTTGTTTTTGAGCGTCTACAGTCTTCTGGACGTTTTTGGCTTTATCAATATCCCGTATATACGGTGCGAACACGGTATGGCTCACCGGAGGTGGCGCGTCTTGAGCTGTATCTTTACTGGAGCTGTCAGAAGAGCTGCATCCGCTAATCAGCAAAAAAGCGGCGACGATGAAGAGCGTGATAATCGGTTTCATGTTTATTCCTCAGTGCTGAAATGTTCGGTATGGTAGCGGAAAAAAATCAGTGCTGACGACCAGTAGCCCGCACCGAGTCCGGCTTTCTTCATGAGCTCATCATAAAACAGGCTGGCATCTGGCAGTGAGTGCCAGACAGCTGGGAGAAAGGTCGCCCGCAATGCACCTTCTTGGACAATCACTCCGTCCTCGCCCGATTTCAATCCCTTCAATAATTCTGCGCGGTTGTTTGCTTTGATGGGTTCGGCGTTTGAGAGTACCGAGATTTCTATGTGCAGGTCTTCGAGCTCAGGTACCGTAAGCGGTGGAAAACGTGGATCCTCCAATGCCGCGAGTTGTGCATTTTGGATCACATCATCTAGTAGTGAACGCTTGGCTTTCAACGTGCCGATGCAGCCACGTAACACAGCGTGTCGTTTCAACGTGACAAAACTCGAGCGCGGCTCCCGCAATATGGGATTGGAGTTATCGCTTTTGAACAGTGGCAGATTTTTGATAATCGCCTGTTCGATGGAGTGACGCGCAGCCTTGAGCAAGATTGTGCGCGT
>JBOIBD010000117.1:0-7516 GCA_050739415.1 Gammaproteobacteria bacterium
GGGAGTGACGCGAAGTGTCCGCTCCCGAACGCAGGACAGCCGCGGAGAAAGGAATAGTCGTCGCTGACCCGAGTGGCCGGGACGCCGGGACCGTACCGGCCATCACGAGGGACGCGACGCTATCGATACTTTTACGGCGTGTGCGGCGCCCCCTACTGGAATCCGAAGGGTGCGCTGCCGAGTGGCACGTCTGAGGCGGATGTGATGAGTGCCATGAACGCAGCCGTGGGGATGAACGTCCCAAGCCTCTCCGCCAACACCGCGATTGCGCTCTTTTACGGCCTGCACAACTTCACCTACGAAGGAGGACCGGCGCTCGCCTATATCACGATCACTGGTGCGAGCGCTTCGGATCAAAGCCAGATACTCAATCAGGCGAATCTCGATCCCGGCATGCAGGCCCAAACTACCAAGGCGCTGACCACTGCCTTCGAGAACGGAGTGGACATGTACATGTACTACATCGGTGTTCAAAACTCACTTTGGGGAGCCACTCCCGACGTGTTGGACCTTGATGCCCCCAAATTTGCAGCCTTGAAAGGGCTGGCAGGACAGATGATCACGCGCGAGACCGGCACTTCTCTACCGGGCAGTATTCCCACCAGTCCGGTGACGTTCGGTGTGTTGTCTGACGGTACGCTGCGTCCAACCTATGAAGCCACCGGCTGGTATTGCTCCCAGGCAAGCGGCACTTCACCCGCGCATTGCAGCGTCAATGGATCCGTTCCCGATGGTACGGGACTGGTGTATCTGGTGAATGCATCCAAAGCCGGGTCTTACTCCGCCACGCTGGTACTCGATACCGCCCAGGGCAGCAGCGCGTCCAGCGTCGGACTGGATGTGGATGGGAAATCAGCAGGGACCTTTTCGATACCCCAGAAGCCGGCGGGGCAGTCACTGACAGTCGGGCCGCTCGCGGTCAGTTTGACGGCCGGATTGCACATCATCGCCATCAAGTCCGCCAATACGGCTCAAGGATTCAGTATCGACAGCATCAATTTCACCAGTCAATAACGAGAGCCGGGAGGGATTCATTTATGTTGAAAGATAAAGAGCATCGTCTTGCTGTCATGTGCGGAGTCATTCCAGTGCTGTTACTCCTGACCTGTGGACTTGCACTTGCGGGCTGCAGCGGTGGCAGTGCGGGATCGGATCCATCATTGCCAACCGCCACAGATGGCAATCTGAGTGTTGTTTCCGGGGCCATGCAATCCGACACGCTTACTGGCACAGGCGATGGCACACTCACTTATGAAATCACCGTACAGCCCCAGGACGGGACGGCTACTCTGACCGATGCCGCGACCGGCGCATTTACCTACGCCTCCTATCCGAACTTTTCCGGCAGCGACAACTTGCAGTTCACGCTCAAGAACAGCGTCGGCACCTCTGAGCCTGCGACCGAAACTATTGCGGTGACACCCGGTGTACTGGGTGCACAGAAGGCCGTCGCGAACATAGGGTTGAACACCGACTGGTTGTGCTACTGGTGTACGGCCCAACCATTTGTGAACATCATGCGGGAAGCAAATGGTTTTGGTGATCAAAACAATAACAACATGCAGTTACTCGCCGAAGGTAAACTCGACGCCGATGGCTGGCCGGAAGAGGATTTCGAGGTGCTGGTTATTGATAGTACCAACGCGGATAACAGTACGGATGATCCCGGCACCGCCCCCATCCAGACCGGCGCCTATCAGCTTTCTTTCAACGGAATTGCAACTATAAAAGTCAACAGCTACGGCAATTTGGCAAACCAGGCATACGATGCCGCCACCAACACCACGACCGCCACCGTCAACGTGACGAACGGGCCCAACAACGGCACCAGTATCTATTTAATCTTCTCCAAAACCCAACGCACCGCGTCTTCACCGACAGACTCGGGTATCACTAATATTACGTTGATCCGGCCGCAGTACGCGCCGAATGGCGCGAAGTGGTGGGACAGCCCTACTCAGGAATTCACCGATCCATTCCTGAACTCGTTCAAGGGTTTCAGCACTATTCGTTTCATGAACTGGACCGCAGGTATCAATTCGCCTGAAGTCAACTGGAGCGACCGCACTCCGGGGAACTGGCCGGTCGCACACCACGCGATTATCCCGCCGACGAGTTCCCTCGCCTATCTCTCGGGCACCGGGACAAATGGCTATTTCTCAACCGGTGGCTCATGGGAAAGCGCGATTGATCTCGCCAACGCCACGCACACCGATATGTGGATCAACATACCGGCCATGGCCACGGACGATTACGTAAAAAGTCTGGCAGCTTTGATCAAATCTAAGCTCGATCCTGGACTACATGTGTATGTGGAATGGAGCGATGAGATCTGGAACTACGGAAATCCCTGGTGGACCGAAACGAATTACAACAGTGATCAGTTAAAGGCTTTGCTGGCGTCCAACCCAACCGAGGCGGCTGACTACAAGGCAAACTGTGCAAGTTGGGCAAATTTCGAGTGTCATGTCGCGGAGCGAGTCATGCAGTTTGGTGACGATTTCGCCTCGGTGTATGGCCAAACCGCGATCAACACCACGATCCGGCCACTGCTATGCACGCAGGTGGTACAGCCTTCCATGATGCAGGAGGCACTGGGGTTCGTCGCCGCAGTCTACGGCCCGCCGTCACACTATTTCTATGCCATCTGCGGCGCGCCATACTGGAACCCAAAAAGCGTGCTGCCAAGTGGCACCACCGAAGCGGGCGTGGTGGCAGCCATGGGCCAGTCCATCAACAACAACGCCTCATATATAGAGTCGGATACCGCAACTGCGCTTTACTACGGGTTGCACAACTTCACCTACGAGGGCGGTCCGGCCATAGACGGTGTTTCCATCACCGGCACGACTGGTGCTCCACTGACTGCAATACTCGACGCCACAGATGTTGATCCTGCGATGAAAGCCCAGACCAGCGACGGACTCAGCGCGGCCTTCGGCAATGGCATTGATATGTACATGTACTACAGCTCGCAGGGTTCTGGCGGCCACTGGGGCGCAACTCCGGACCAACTGGACCTGGACGCGCCAAAGTTTGCTGGCATGACTGCACTCGCCGGGCAGTTGGTCACTCGCAATGCGGGTATCGCTATTCCGGGTAACATTCCCATCAATCCACCACTTTTTGGCGTCCTGGCAAACGGTACGGTGAGGCCGACTTTTGAGGTCAGCAGTGCTTACTGTGAGCCTGCGAACGGCGGCGCCTCGTCATATTGCGCGATCAAAGCCGGCACGCCAGCGGGCGAAGGTTATGGCTATCTCATTGACGTGCCGCAAGCCGGCACTTATTCCCTGTCGGTTGTCATGGATGACCGCAGTAGCGAAGGGCCCGCCAGCCTGCAACTCGATGTAGACCAGAAATCCTTGGGCACGCTCACGGTGTCGCAGACACCGGCTGGGACACCACTAACACTCGGGCCTATAAGCGTCACGATCACATCGGGACTGCACTTGGTTGAAATCCTGAGTACCGGCAACGGTGGGTTCGCCATGGACTCCATCCAAGTGAACGCCCAGTGATCATTACCACAATCATGTCATCCAGGATATTGAAATGAAAATATTCCCGTCATACATGGGTATTGCGCACACGGGTTGCGTACTTCTACTGCTCGCAGCCACATACGCCATACCGTCGTACGCCACATTATTCTCGAACAGTGCCAAACTCACCGGCAGCGACAGCGTTTCCAACGATTGGACCGGTCGTTCGGTAGCCGTGTCCGCGGATAATCAAACATTGATTTTCGGAGCGCCACAGGCAAAGGCAGGCAGCGTCGCCGGTGCGGGTAAAGTTTACGTATTCACGCGTAACGCTGATGGCACCTGGACCCAGCAGGCTATATTGACCGAGCCCGGAACGCCGGGACCCGATTCATTTGGCACTTCTGTGGCGCTTTCCGCGGATGGCAATACTGCCGTAATCGGCGCACCGAAGGCCACCGTGAGTACGCAAGCTGGAGCGGGTGAGGCTTATGTGTACACCCGAAGTGGAAGCACCTGGAGTAAGCAAACATTTTTCAGCGACCCAACCCCCGCTGCCAACGATGAGTTTGGCGAGTACGTGGCTACATCCGGTGACGCTCAAACACTGCTGGTCGGAGCACCCTTCGTTACCGTCAACAGTGTCGCCACTGCCGGGGCGGTATTCGCCTACACCCAAACCAATGGCACCTGGAGTGCTCCGAAACAATTAACCGCCTCCGATCCCGCCCCCAACAAAAGTTACTTCGGGATAGTGGCGCTTTCTTCCGATGGCAATACTGCGCTCATCGGTACCGGAGGGGCCGGTAAAGCATATTTCTTTACTCGCAGCGGCAGCACCTGGAGTCAGAATCAGGAGCTCTCCGATCCGAATAGCGGGAACGAGTTCTTCGGTTCCGCTGTTGCGCTCTCGGGTGACGGCAAGACTGCAATGATAGGTGCGTTCTACGCAACCATCTCTTTTACTCCTTCCGCCTATGGCACGAACGCCGGTAGAGTCTATGTTTATGCCAGCAATAATGGCAGCTGGAGCCTGCAGCAATCCATAGACAATCCTTCGAGCCTCCCTTTCACCGGCGGCTTCGGGCATGCCGTAGCGCTTACGCCTGACGGCAATACCGCCCTGATAGCAGCTGATACAGCCAATGTGAATAACGGGGCATCGATAGGTCAGGCTTTTGCGTTTACGCGCAGCGGCACCGTTTGGACAAAAGCCAAGGAAATAGATGACCCGGCTCTTGCACAATACGATACCTTTGGTATCAGCGTGGCGCTAGATTCAACCGGTACAACCGCTTTCCTTGGCGCGAACGGCGCTTCGGGTGCCCACTATATCTATGCAGTTGATAGCCCCACCGATTTGTCGCTTGCGCTTAGCGCCGATCATGCCACCGTATCACCGGGTCAATCACTCACCTATATGCTGACCGCCACCAATAATGACACCGAGGTGACGGCCACGAATGTCACCGTGACCAATACTTTACCCAGCGGAGCCACCGCGACAAACGTAACGAGTGGTTGCACCGGAACCACCGGCACAGTCACCTGCGTGGCAGCTACACTTGCACCGGGAGCTAGCTATCAACCTTCCATCACGGTCACGGCGCCACCCAATTCGACTGGCCAGCCTTTCAATATCACCGACACGGCGACTCTCAGCGCTGACCAGATCGATCCCAACACAGTCAATAACAAGGCTGACTTGGCCACGATTGTGACAGCCAGTTCCAGCAGTAATCCCCCCACAAGCTCTGGTTCCGGTGGTGGTGGCGCGCTCGGACTGCTGAGTCTGGGGTTATTGGGTTTCTTCTGGAAAAGGTGGCACTTGCACCCTAAATGAAAACCAAAACACCATTTGCATCAACTTTTACATTCTTCAGGAGAGTCGGGACGATGAACAGAGAATCCAGAGAACTAAAACAGTTGATCTCGTCGTTTATCACTGGAGCACTGCTGGCAGTGGCGTGTACTTCTTCTCTCGCTAGTGCCACGGCGTATCCATTGTACGCACCGTCGCTACTGCTGACCGGGAGCAATCCCCAGTCAGTCGCGGTGGCGGATCTGGGTAATGGATCACCCGACATCGTGGTCGCAAATGGCGGCGACAATACGGTCAGCGTGTTGATGGGCAATGGCACCAGTATGTTTACACCGCAGGTCACCTATCCAGTAGGGAGTGATCCGTATGCCCTGGCCGTTGCGGACTTGGGGAATGGTCACCCCGACATCGTGACCGCCAATATCATCACCGATAACGTCAGCGTGCTCATCGGCAACGGCGACGGAACCTTTCAGCCCCAAGTGACGTATGCAGCCGGTTCCCAGCCCGATGCTGTGGCCATCGCCGACCTCGGCAACGGCTGCCCGGACTTGGTAGTGACCAACATAGATGGCACCGTCAGCGTCCTCATCGGCAATTGCAAGGGCACATTCGCACCACAGGTGACCTACGCGGCCGGCAAGAACCCCTGGGGCGTGGCAATTGCGGATTTGAATGGCGACGGCAAACCCGACATCGTGGTGGCGAATTATGGTGCCAGCACTGTCAGCGTGTTGTACGGCAACGGGGATGGCACATTTCAGGCCCAGAAAACGCTGAATGTGGGCTCGAACCCGCGTGCGGTCGCCGTGGCTGACCTGGGTAATGGCCATCCCGACATCGTGGTGGCGAATGATGGAGACAGCACCTTAAGCGTGCTGATCGGCAACGGTACCGGCAGCTTTGCAACCCAGGTGACCTATACCGCCGCAGGGGGGCCACTCGCGCTGGCTATCGGTGATCTGGGCAATGGGCACCCCGATGTCGCCGTGGTCACCCCGAATTGTTCCGGTAACCCTACTATCTGTACCAACAGTGTGCAGGTGTTGCTGGGTAATGGTAATGGCACATTGCAACCCGCTGCGACCTACGCAGTAGGCGCCGGCCCATGCGCCGTGACCATCGCCAAGCTCAGTGGGAATCAAACCGCCGTGATTGTGGCGAATTCAACCGACAACAACTTGAGCGTGCTGGACGCCAACAACGGCATATTGAGTTCACCGCAGAATACCTATGCCATTGGCCAATTCTCCAAAGGCATAGCCGTCGCCGACCTCGGCAATGGCCAGCAGGACATCGTGACGAGCAGCCTGGGTAGCAGCACCATCAATGTGCTGCTCGGCAACGGCGATGGTACCTTTCAAACCCAAACCGCGATCTCACTCGGCAGCACTAGCCCCATCGGTATCGCTATCGCCGACTTTGGTAATGGCCATCCGGATGTGGTCGCCACCAACGGCAACGGCAGCGATGTCAGTGTCCTGCTCGGCAACGGTCGGGGCAGTTTCGGTGCACCCATCAATTACACCACCGGCCAATATCCCTGGGCGGTGGCCACCGCGGATCTCGGTAACGGTGAACAAGACATTGTGACCGCGAATTACGATAGCGGCTCCACCGGCAGTGTCAGCGTGCTGCTCGGAAATGGGAATGGCACATTCAAATCACAGACGATGTATTCGGTTGACTACAATCCTGAAAGCGTCGCCATCGGTGATCTGGGCAACGGGCATCCGGACATCGTGACTGCAAATTACGGCAGCGACAGCATCAGTGTACTGATCGGCAATGGCGATGGTACGTTCAAACCCCAAGTCAGCTATCCGATCTACACCAGCAACACGCCGCCGGTATCCGCTGGTCCGGTATCAGTTGCGATCGCCGACCTCGGCAACGGCCATCCTGACGTGGTGGTGGCAGTCGGTGGCGGCGTGACAGTCAATGGCCAACCGGTCACCAGCAATAATGTACAGGTCTTTACCGGCAACGGTGATGGCACGCTGAACAAAACCCCTACGGTTTATTACACCGATTCCGGACCCTCGGCCGTCACGATTGCCGATGTGAACGGTGACAACAAGCCAGACGTGTTGGTGGCCACCAACGATGGCGGCGCTGTGGACGTTCTGCTCGGCGTTGGCGACGGCACGTTGCAAAAACCGCTCGCGTATGCAATTGGTGCAGGCGCGTATGCGCTCGCAGTCACCGA
>JBOIBD010000118.1:0-7501 GCA_050739415.1 Gammaproteobacteria bacterium
CGACTTGCACACGGGCACGGTCCATCTTCAGCGCATCGCGCAGACGGTCCTCGACTTCGCGCTGGTTTTTCGGCGGGCCCATATCTATAAAATCAATGACGATCAATCCACCCAGATCGCGTAATCGCAACTGCCGTGCCACTTCGTCGGCAGCTTCGAGATTGGTGCGTAGTGCGGTCTCCTCGATATCGCCGCCTTTGGTGGCGCGCGATGAATTGACATCAATGGCGACCAGCGCCTCGGTATGGTCGATAACCACGGCGCCGCCGGAGGGCAAGCGCACATCGCGGCCGAAGGCGTCCTCGATCTGGCTCTCGATCTGATAGCGAGTGAACAGTGGCACGCTATCTTCGTAATATTTGAGTTTGGTGATGCTTTGCGGCATCACCTGTTCCATGAAATGCAGCGCTTCCTGATACATCTTCTCGTCGTCCACCAGGATCTCGCCCACGTCGGTGCGCAAATAATCACGCAACGCACGGATGATGACATTGCTTTCTTGGTAGATCAGGAACGATCCGGTTCGGCTCGCTGATGCCTTCTCGATGGCTTCCCATACCTGGATGAGGTAATCCAGATCCCATTGCAGTTCCTCGACGCTACGGCCCACACCAGCGGTGCGGATGATGATGCCCATGCTGTCTGGCAGGCGTAGAGCGGCAAGCGCTTCGCGTAGTTCATCGCGATCGTCACCTTCCACACGCCGTGAAACGCCACCTGCGCGTGGATTGTTTGGCATGAGCACCAGGAATCGTCCGGCCAGGCTGATGAACGTAGTGAGTGCCGCACCCTTGTTGCCACGCTCCTCCTTGTCCACTTGCACCACAAGTTCCTGGCCTTCCTGAAGCAATTCGCGGATATTGAGCCGGCCAGATAGGTCAGCACCGGGTTTGAAATAAACCCGTGAAATTTCTTTCAGAGGCAGGAAGCCGTGACGTTCGTAGCCGTAATCCACGAAGCAGGCTTCGAGACTGGGCTCGATTCGGGTGATCCGGCCCTTGTAGATATTGGCTTTTTTCTGCTCGCGGGAGGGGACTTCGATGTCCAAATCGTAGAGTTTCTGGCCGTCCACCATGGCCACGCGCAACTCTTCCGGTTGAGTTGCATTCACCAGCATTCTTTTCATGTTGTTTCTCGCAGACGCTCAACCACGGTCTGCGCAGGATCACGGTAGGCCGGACGGCCCTAAGGCAGGATTTTACAAAACTTCAGTTACGAGGCGCCGCGCTCAGGCGGCAGCCAAAAAAATCCAACCCAGGCTGCAAATCGGCGCGTCGTGACCATGCATCAGGCATGGGAGCGCAGTCCTAACGGCGCTCAAACCCGGTCATTCAGGCCGGCGACGTCAAATACACACGGAGCTGCTGGATTAAGCACGGCAGACTCCACCTATAAAACCTTGCGAAACCCGGTAGGGATCCCTCAGGTGGTGGCACGAGACTGCGTGTTTTGTGCACGGCTCAGCCACCTGTCGGGTACTATAACAGTGCAACCGCGCCCCATCAACGACCCGAAGGCTTTTATTTTCAGGAGCTTATGTGGATAACCTCTCGCCAAGAGCACGGCGTCTGCCTATTGGTGAGGAGGACGCGCAGCAGCGGTTGGATAATTTCCTCTTCCGTCAACTCAAAGGCGTGCCCAAAAGTCATGTGTACCGGCTGCTGCGTACTGGCCAGGTGCGAGTCAACGGCCGGCGCGTCAAACAGGATTACCGCCTGGAAAACGGGGATGAGATACGTATTCCGCCGGTGCGTGCAGCCGAGACGACACAGGTCATCAAGCCGGGAAGCCGTCAAATGGCATCCCTGCAGGAAGCGATTGTGTATGAAGACGATCAACTACTGGTGATCAATAAACCCGCTGGCATGGCTGTACACGGGGGTAGTGGTCTTAGTTTTGGGGTGATCGAGGCTTTGCGTGCCATGCGACCGGAACAGCACTCGCTGGAACTGATGCATCGGCTGGACCGGGATACCAGCGGTTGTCTGGTCATCGCCAAAAAACGCAGTGTCTTGAGGATCTTACATGCTGCATTGAGAGACGGAGGCGTGGAGAAGCATTATCTGGCCTTGCTGTCAGGGGCGTGGCAGGGTGGCGAGCGCCCGGTGCGGCTCGCGCTGGAGAAAAACGTCTTACAGAGTGGCGAACGTCGGGTCAGGGTGGCGGAGCAGGGGAAAGACTCGGAAAGCCTTTTCCGACCGCTGCAAAAATTTAACAGTGCAGCATTGGTAGAGGTATCAATTCTTACGGGTCGCACCCATCAGATCCGCGTACACGCGGCCCATCTCGGTCATCCGGTGTTGGGAGACGATAAATACGGCGACCGTGAAGCCAACAAACGGTTCAGAACAATGGGCCTGAAACGCATGTTCCTGCACGCCAGCAGCCTGAACTTTGACCACCCTGTTACGGGTGAACCGCTTCTGGTGAGCGCGCCGTTGGATAACAATCTCAAAGCCGTATTGGATCGCATGGAAGACAAAGACTAAGGCAAGGCTACCCCGGCATCACGTAAAAAACGGCTCAAAGCGATAAGCGGCAAGCCTATCAAGGCTGTTGGATCCTGAGATTCAATGGATTCGAACAAGCTGATACCCAGCCCCTCGGATTTGAAACTGCCCGCGCAATTGTAGGGTTGCTCAGTCCGGACGTAACGTTCGATTTCTGCGGCGCTCAGTGATCGGAACCGCACGCTGGTCTTATCAAGATATTCCTGGGTTTGCTGTGTACGCGTATCCAATACGCACAGACCCGTAAGAAAAATTACGGTATGGCCGGAAAGTGCGGTTAACTGCGCTACAGCCCGTTCGTGGTTGCCCGGTTTGCCGAGGCTGACGCCATCCAGAGCCGTCATTTGATCGGAGCCGATGACGAGGCTGTCTGGATGACGTGCCGCCACGGCCTTGGCTTTGGCACGGGATAGCCGCGGCACCAAGATTTGGGGCGTTTCCCCGCTGTGTGGCGTTTCATCCACTTGGGGCGCATCACTGAGAAATACCAGGCCCAGCCGTTCCAACAACGCGCGGCGGTAAGGAGAGGTGGAGGCGAGGATGACCTGCATAGTGTCGTAGTTTTCCCGAGTTAGTGGGGCCAAGGAGCTAATAAAAACAAGGGCTTGGAGTCATTCAATTTTGACACGGCTGCTTTCGAAACGTATCATAACGCGCTTATGTCAGGGGCTATAACGGAATACTTGGACCTTATGCGTGTAGGCCAGGTACCTGTTCGTTTGAAGGGCCAGGTACGGCTAGACGACATGCCGAGACTGTGTGACGCGGTCACGGGTACCGGCGGTGACGCTTCAGTTGATCTGCAGGCTTTTGACCAAGCGGGTCACAAGATTGTGCGGGGCCAGGCACAAGCTGTGATTGGCTTGACCTGCCAGCGCTGTTTTGGCGATCTGAGCTGTCCGGTGACAGTGGATTTCAACTTGATTTGGGTGCGCAGCGAAGACGATGCGGCGCAGCTGCCAGAAACATATGAACCGCTGGTATCTGCCACTGGCAATGTGAAGCTGGCGGTGTTAATTGAGGATGAGCTGTTGCTGGCGTTGCCGATGGTTGCAGTACACGAGTCATCCACGATATGCAGCAAGAGTGTGTCACCTGGATTGCCACAACATAAGAAAGAAAGTATCGAGGCAACAACAGCGACACCATTTGCGGCATTGAAGGCGCTGATGCGCCGTCGAATGTAAAAATATTCTAATCAGGAGTTCAGCATGGCAGTCCAGAAAAGTCGCGTATCACCCTCCCGCCGCGGTCAGCGCCGCTCGCACGACGCGCTCAGCGGGCCGACTCTGTCCGTAGACAAGACCACAGGCGAGACCCATCGCCGGCACCACATCGGTACCAACGGTCAGTATCGCGGCAAGAAAATTCTCAACGTACCGCAGGAAGACTGAGTACGTTTTTACAGGTACCCTTTAAGTAATTTTCGGAATCACCGGAACAACATTTGTTGTACTGGTGATTTTTATCCGATGCCCGCGAAGGGACGCAGGCTACGGCACCATAACCGAGGGAGCACAGCTTTCAAGTCCGTGGCATGAATAATAATACCGTCACGATTGCACTCGATGCAATGAGCGGCGACCACGGACCTTCTGTGGTTGTTCCCGCCGCTGTGGACATGTTGTCCAAACATGATTTTCTGAGCGTCATCCTGGTAGGGGATTCAGCGGTCTTGAATTCCATGGTAGACCGGTACCGCGCCGATTATGGTGACCGCTTGATAGTTCAGCATGCATCGCAAACGGTGCTTATGGATGAATTACCTTCCCAGGCGCTACGTGGCAAAAAAGATTCTTCCATGCGCGTGGCCATCAATCTCGTCAAGGCCGGCAGCGCAGATGCTTGCGTCAGCGCTGGTAATACGGGCGCACTTATGGCTACAGCACGTTTCGTGCTCAAGACCGTACCCGGTATCGATCGCCCGGCAATATGCGCCCTGATTCCCTCTCACGGCGGACATACACACATGCTGGATCTGGGCGCCAACGTCGACTGTACGCCGGAACAATTATTCCAATTCGGTGTGATGGGTTCGGCGCTAGCGAGTGCCGTGTATAACATCGCATCACCGCGCGTCGGTCTACTCAACATCGGTGAGGAAGAAATCAAGGGCATTGAGAAAGTACGTGAGGCAGCTAAATTATTGAGTGCCTCGCATCTCAATTACATTGGTTTCGTGGAGGGCAACGATATATTTTCCAAGGACGTGGACGTAGTCGTAGCAGATGGTTTTGTGGGTAATGTCGCACTTAAAACCATCGAAGGTCTGGCAAAGCTAATTAGTCAGTTGATCCGTCAGGAATTTCGCCGTACCGCATTTACGCGTCTGCTGGCCCTGGCGGCACTTCCGGTGCTGCATTCCCTCAAGCGCCAGTTGGACCCGCGGCATTACAATGGTGCAAGCTTACTGGGATTACGAGGCGTGACGGTGAAAAGTCATGGTGGTTCCGATCGTGTCGCTTTGGCCAGCGCCATCCGCGTGGCTATCCTTGAAGTTCAGAATCAGGTGCCGCAACGTATCAGCAAGCTGCTGGAAAGCCAACTGAACGGATCCAAGGTTGACGCGCAATGAAACAATTGTATTCCAGGATTGCCGGTACTGGCCGCGGCCTCCCCGCCCGGATACTGACCAATGCCGATCTCGAAAAAATGGTGGACACCACAGACGAGTGGATCCGCTCGCGCACCGGTATTGAGCGTCGCCACATCGCTGCCGATAACGAAACTAACCTGGACTTCTGTGAAGTCGCAGCGCGCAATGCCATGCAGGCTGCAGGCGTGGCGCCGGAAGACATCGATCTGGTGATCGTCGGCACCACCACGCCTGACCAGGTGTTCCCAAACATGGGTTGCCTGCTACAGCGGCGTCTGGGAATACACGGCTGCGCAGCATTCAGCCTGGAAGCAGCTTGTACCGGTTTTATCTATGCGCTCGATATCGCTGATAAATATATCCGGACCGGTTCGACAAAATGTGCATTGATCGTGGGTGGTGAGACCCTGTCGCGCATGACCGACTGGACCGATCGCGGTACCTGTGTGTTGTTCGGCGATGGTGCCGGAGCTGTGGTGCTGCAACCTGCGGCCGAACCCGGCATCCTCTCGATGCATCTGCACGCGGACGGCCAGTATGCGGACCTGTTATATTTTCCATCCGGCGTTTCCAAGAAGCCTGAAGATTTCCACGCGCGCCGCGATTTCATTCAAATGAAGGGTAATGAAGTCTTCAAGATCGCGGTCCACAAGCTAGGCAATCTCGTGGTGGAAGCACTCGAGGCCAACCACCTGCCGCCGGAGAAACTCGACTGGCTGGTCCCGCACCAGGCGAACCTGCGCATCATTGAAGCTACCGCACGCAGGCTGAAGCTGCCGATGGAGCGGGTGATCCTGACCATACAGGATCACGGCAACACATCCACCGCATCGGTGCCCATCGCGCTGGATGTCGCGGTGCGCGACGGCCGCATCCAGCGCGGCCAGACTATCCTGCTGGAAGCTTTTGGTGGTGGCTTTACTTGGGGTGCGGCGCTGGTCCGCTATTGAGTTTAGCGTCAAGCCACAGCAGCACAGGCTGTTGATATTTCTGTATCTCGATTGGCAGCGTCATGTGATTGGCGTCCGCGATACGGATAAGCTGCGCGTCGTTTGTTACCGCTATCAACTGTTGGAATTCAGCATCGGGGATAAACCTGTCCTTATCTCCGTGAACATACAGTACAGGAATCTCAAGCTGCCGTGCAGCAGGCAGGGTGCTGGCATTTCCGAGCTTGGTATCGGCTAGCTTGTCCGCCTGTTTTATCGCCTTATCAATGCTGGCATCACTTACGAAATGACTCAAGGTTGGATACATTATTGGCCCGCCGCGTTTGATCACATCCACCGCGTTCACGAACGGTTCAATCGCGACCACTGCTTTGACCTGTGAATCCAGTGCCGCGGTACGCAAGGCGACACTGGCGCCATAAGACACACCCATGAGTACCAGCGGGCCGGCTATGACGTTGCGCGTATCGAGCCACTCTATGAGCTGATGAACATCGCGAGATTCCACATTTCCCCAGGTAACCCAGTCACCGGTGGAGAGTCCTTCGCCGCGCAAATCCACCAGTACGCATTGATAACCCTGTTGAGCCAAGATAAAAGCCCATGGCAGCATCATGAATTTGCCGTTCTGAAAAGCCGGCAATAGGATTATCGTGCCTTTTGGCTGTATGGAATATCTGCGAAATGGGCCAATCTTGAAATTCATTGATACGTGATGCTTTGTCACCTCGGTGTGGTATTCCATATCGGCGTTACCGGATGGTAAGACCGCTATGGAAAGATTTGCCGGCGGTGGCCCAACTGGCACCATGGCGGTGCGGGTGAAATCTTGATCGCCAATTTTGATGAGATAGGCGGCTACATCAGGTTGCTTTTCGATGGGTGTTTGCAGGCGGTTTGGCGCTTCAACCATCTGATGTGCGATATAGCTGCTGCAACCGGCCAGGCTGTATGTATAAACGAGCAACAATATGAAAGCGCAGCGGGGCGACAATGTTTTCTCCGGTTTTTCTATATTGTTAGGCAGTATAAAAGAAAAGGGAGGGCAAGGCCCTCCCCAAATTACGGTGGATGTTGTCTGAAATCTCTACATCTGTACCGGCTTGATGCTTATCGGTTGTCCTACCAGCAGTGTGGGTGCACCTGCTCCGTAGGCAGTCTTGTTATAGGCCGGTACATCCGTTGCCAAAATGCCGTTGAACTGTGTCAGTACCGAGTTTAGCTTGGTACTGATTTCATTTGCAGCAGTTAGCATCGGCTCCGTCGGCGCCTGACCTACCAGGTAGCCTACAAAGCTCAAACTCTGCAACTGGCCGTTTAGCCGGGACAGCCAATGGATATTGTCCTCCGGCACCATGTGCTGAAGATCGGGGTTGTATACACTATTCTTCAGGTCTGTGAGCTTTTTGTTTAGCGCCTTGGCCTGGGTCAGCACTGCCGCATAC
>JBOIBD010000119.1:0-7498 GCA_050739415.1 Gammaproteobacteria bacterium
CGCGCCGCCAAACCATTGCCGGACGAGGCGCGCCGCAAAATTGCGTTGTTCACCAACGTGGAAGAGCGTGCCGTCATCTCTGCGCCGGATGCGGACGACATCTACAAGATTCCGCTGATCCTGCACAGTCAAGGACTGGATGACATCGTCGTGGACCACCTGCGTATCAATGCCAAATCCGCGAACCTGAGCGAATGGCGTCGTGTAGTGGAGGCCCGCGCCAACCCGGAGGCCACGGTCAATGTTGCCATGGTTGGCAAGTATGTGGATCTTGCCGACGCCTACATGTCACTCAACGAAGCACTCAAGCATGCGGGTATACAAACCCATACGGAAGTCAAAATTCATTACGTTGATTCCGAGGAGCTAAGCAAGCAAGGTTCGAAGTTACTGCATGGCATGGACGCCATCCTGGTGCCGGGTGGCTTCGGCGAGCGCGGCATCGAGGGTAAGATCATAGCGGCGGGTTATGCCCGCGAACATCGCATCCCTTATCTCGGCATCTGTCTTGGCCTGCAGGTGGCGGTAACGGAGTTCGCGCGCAATGTAGCGGGCTTGAAGGGCGCCCACAGCACTGAATTTGAGCGCAACACAGCGCATCCGGTAATTGCACTCATTACCGAATGGCGGGATCGTGGCGGGCAAACTGAAACTCGCAATGCGAAATCGGATCTTGGTGGCACCATGCGTTTGGGTGCACAGGAAGCGCACCTCAAGGCTGGCACCCTGGCGCACAAGTTGTATGGCAAAGACGTGATTTCCGAACGCCATCGCCATCGTTACGAATTCAACAACAATTATCGCGAACAGCTTGAGAAGAAGGGCTTGGTATTTTCCGGTCATTCCGTCGACGATCTAGTGGAGATCATCGAGTTACCGGAGCACCCGTTCTTTATCGCTACCCAGTTCCACCCGGAATTCACCTCCACGCCACGTGACGGTCATAGGCTGTTCAGCGGTTTCGTCCAGGCGGCGCGCGAATATGCCGCAGCGCAGCCCGCGCTCAAGGCAGCGCGCGCATGAAGCTCTGCGGCTTTGACGCCGGTCACGATCAGCCGTTCTTTCTCATCGCCGGACCGGATACGGTGGAAAGCGAACAACTGGCTTTGGATGTGGCCGGTAATCTCAAGGAAGTCACTCAGCGATTGAAGATCCCTTATATCTTCAAAGGTTCTTTCGATAAGGCCAATCGCACTTCGGGAAAGAGCTACCGCGGTCCTGGCATCAAGGAAGGCTTGCGCATATTGGAGAAGGTCCGCAACAACATCCAGGTGCCGGTATTGACCGATGTGCACGAAGACACACCCATCGAGGAAGTGGCGGCTGTGGTGGACGTGATCCAGACACCGGCGTTTCTGTGCCGCCAGACCAATTTTATCCAGCGCGCTGCCAAAGCCGGCAAGCCAGTGAATATCAAGAAGGGCCAATTTCTGTCACCCTGGGAAATGCAAAACGTGGTCGACAAAGCACGCGCTACCGGCAACCAGCAAATCCTGGTCTGCGAGCGCGGGTTCTCCTTTGGCTACAACAACCTGGTGACTGACATGCGGGGACTCGCTGTCATGCGCGACACCGGCTGTCCGGTGGTGTTCGACGCCACCCATTCGGTGCAGCTTCCGGGTGGGCAGGGCGGCAGTTCCGGGGGTCAGCGGCAGTTCATCCCGGTGTTGGCGCGCGCTGCCATCGGCGCAGGTGTGGCCGGCATCTTCATGGAAACCCACCCAGATCCGGATAACGCACTCTGTGATGGTCCCAACTCATGGCATCTGTCACTCATGGAAGAGTTGTTGGTCACTCTCAAAGACTTGGACACGGTGGTGAAGCGCAAACCCTACGTGGAAACGCAGCTACCTGCGTGAGGAATTTGATGATACTTATATGAATATAAATGGAACATTAACGTATGGCCAAAATAGTTGAGTTACGCGCTCGAGAAATTTTGGATTCCCGCGGCAATCCCACGCTGGAAGTAGATGTGATATTGGATAGTGGTACGGTTGGCCGCGCTGCGGTGCCGTCGGGTGCGTCCACCGGCTCGCGCGAAGCGGTGGAACTGCGTGACGGCGACACCAGGCGCTATGGTGGCAAAGGCGTAAGCCAAGCCGTCAACAACGTGACAGGCGAAATTCAGCACCGGGTGCACGGGATGAGGGTCGAGGACCAGGAAAAACTGGATCGTGCCCTGATCGCGCTGGATGGTACGGAGAATAAATCCAGGCTAGGCGCGAACGCCATCCTCGGTGTGTCGCTAGCGGCCGCGCGTGCCGCCTCCCGTGAACATGAGATGCCCTTGTATCGCTGGCTGGGTGGCGAAAAGGCGGTGACCTTGCCGGTGCCGCAGATGAACGTCATCAACGGTGGAGCGCACGCGGACAATAATGTCGATGTACAAGAATTCTTGATCCTGCCGGTGGGCGCACCGAATTTTTCAGAGGCACTGCGTTATGCCGCTGAAGTGTTTCATGCGCTCAAGAAGGTATTGCATGCGCGCGGCTTGAGCACCACAGTCGGCGACGAAGGTGGTTTCGCTCCTGATCTGCCGTCGAATGAGGCCGCGTTGGAAGTGATCATGGAGGCGATCCAGCGGGCCGGATATGTGCCGGGCAAGGACATTTATTTTGGCATGGATGCAGCCTGTAACGAGTTTTATCGGGACGGGTGTTATCACCTGGAATCCGAGCATAAGCAGTACAGTTCTGCGGAATTCAGCGACTACTTGGCCGATCTGGTAAAACGATATCCCATCATCAGCCTTGAGGACGGTATGGCTGAGAACGATTGGGACGGCTGGCAGTTGTTGACCCGGCAGTTAGGCGGGCATATTCAGCTGGTGGGCGACGACATCTTTGTGACCAACACTGAAATCATCCGAAAAGGCATTCGCAAGGGTATTGCCAATTCCGTGCTCATCAAACTTAACCAGATCGGCACCCTGACGGAGACGCTGGCGGCTGTCGATATGAGTGTGGATGCGGGTTACACTGCGGTGATCTCCCATCGTTCCGGTGAAACCGAAGACACCAGCATCGCCGATCTGGCGGTCGGTAGCCGCGCCACTCAGATCAAGACCGGTTCGCTGTCTCGCTCGGACCGGCTTGCCAAGTACAACCAGTTACTGCGCATCGAGGAATCTCTGGGAACCAGAGCGCGTTATTATGGCCGTCGTGCATTCCCAGCTCAGGTGATGCATAACATATGACTTTGCGCGGCCTACAACTAAAACTTCTGCTGCCATTGATACTGGTATTGTTGTTGCTGCTGTTTCAGTATGACTTGTGGTTTGGTCAAGGTGATCTGCATGATGCCTGGAAACTGCAACAACAGGTGAATGCACAGCAAACCGAGAATACTGAACTTGCGAAGCGGAATCAGGCACTGGCGGCGCAAGTGCAGGATTTGAAGCAGGGCCAAGCTGCTGTCGAGGAGCAGGCACGCACCGACCTAGGCATGATCAAGAAGGGCGAGACGTTCTACCAGATCGTGCGTGTACCGCTACCGGTACGACCAAATAATTAAAAAGACGCTGCATAGTTCACTTATGCACTGACATTCGTAATGTCGCTGCAAACTGGCATGATAGGAAATCGAATAGATCAGTTCCCTAAGATCGCTCTGATTTACTCTCCGCTTGTGCTGAGCCGCTCGTCTTTGCACGGCCGGCCGTGTCAAGTACGGCTTTAAACGTGATGAAACTACGCAAGAATATTCGTGCCTACTCCCATTTGACCAGCTCAGGGCAGGCTTGGCTCAGCACGAATCGGATTATTCAGGACTAACTAGATTTGCATGACAAATTTACCTGAATGGGCACGCGCATACGGCGCGATTGCAGGTAGCGGCAAGATTCGCACGACTCCGGAAGATTTCCATGTCGAAGAAATCTTGGGGTTCGCCGCCGACGGTGCGGGTGAGCATCGCTTGCTCAGAGTGGAAAAGCGCGGTGCCAATACAATCTGGGTGGCACGCGAGCTGGCGCGTTACGCCGGGATACCCGCACGCGATGTGAGCTATGCCGGCATCAAAGACCGGCACGCGGTTGCGGTACAACATTTCAGTCTGTGGCTGGGGAAACAGCCCGAACCGGATTGGAGTGCCTTGGCGAACCCAGAATTCCGCGTGCTTGCGGTGGCGCGCCACAGCCGCAAATTGCGCAGAGGTGCGCTCAAGGGCAATCGCTTTCGCCTGGTGTTGCGTGAGCTGAGCGTACCGGCGGCCGAATTACAGCCACGCCTGGAAATCATCCGTGAGCAGGGCGTGCCAAATTATTTCGGCCCGCAACGTTTCGGCCGCAATGGCGACAATATCGAACGTGCCGAAAAATTCTTTGATGATCCACGCTCGATCCGGGACCGCAAGCTACGTGGCCTACTGCTGTCATCGGCTCGCAGTCTGATTTTCAACGCGGTATTGTCACGGCGAGTGACGAACCGCACCTGGAACAGAATTCTGCCAGGCGACGTCTGTATGCTGGATGGCAGCCACAGTGTCTTTCTTGCGGACAGCGTGGACGATAGTTTGTTGTCGCGCGCCGCAGCCGGTGATGTGCATCCTAGCGGACCATTATGGGGGCGGGGACAAAGCCGCGTGTCCGGAGAAGTGGCGGCATTGGAAACCAGCGTGACGCAAGAACATGCTTCATTCGTCCGCGGACTTGAAGAGGCAGGTTTGGAACAGGCGCGCCGAGCACTGCGTTTGCCGGCCCGGGATTTAATCTGGCGGGCAGACTATGCGCATACACTGATACTGGAGTTCTGCTTGCCGGCCGGTGCCTATGCCACGGCGGTGTTGCGGGAACTCATTGATACCGATACTGCGCATACAGGAGACAGCGATGCTGACGAGAATTGAACACGGAGACATTCTGGAAATGCGGCTGGCGCATCTGCCGGCGAATGCATTAAATCCAGCACTGGTGCATGAACTGCATACGGCCATCAAATCCGCACCCAAGAGCGGCGCCCGCGCGCTGGTCCTGTCCGGTGCCGAAGGCATGTTTTCGGCGGGCCTCGATGTACCGGCGCTGCTGAAACTGGATAAGACCGCAATGGGAGCGTTCTGGAAAGAGTTCATCAGTCTATTGCGGCTCATTGCTCTGTCGCCCATTCCGATTGCAGCGGCGCTCACCGGACACAGCCCTGCAGGCGGTGCGGTGCTGGCAATATTTTGCGACACGCGTATCGCCACTGAAGGCGAATTCAAGATCGGTCTCAATGAAGTGCGCGTGGGCTTGCCGGTGCCGGCGGTCATTCACGCCGCGCTCAAGCGGCTGGTGGGTGCGCGTCAGGCAGAACGCCTGTGCCTGCATGGGCTACTGATCGCACCCGATGAAGCCCTGCGTATCGGCTTGGTGGATCAGGTGCTGCCGGCAGGGCGGGTAATACCCGCAGCGTTGGAATGGTGCCGCAGCCTGTTGGAACTCCCGTCACAGGCAGTCGCGGCCACCCGCAAACTGGCGCGCGCCGACTTGGTTGAACTATTCTCCGAGTTGGGTGAGCGCAGCCATGACGATCTGATGAACATGTGGTTTAGCGCGGAAACCCAGGCTGCCATGCGAGCGCTGGTGGCGCAGCTGGCGGCGCGTAAAACCTGATAATCATTGTGTCATTCTTGCAATAACCGCGACCCCCCTCACGTGGCAACCGTACAGCACTGTGCCCGATCTCACCGACATCACTGACAAGGACTATACCGGCCAGCAGCCGCTGGAGAATTAGCTGCAGCCCAGGCCGTATTGATGGCACCCGAATTGATTGATATCGAGGTACGCGAGGCGCTGCGCAAGCATGGCCATACCAGTGTTCCGCTGCCAGGCGGCGTTTCAACTTGACCGGCGCATGAGCCACACCTAGAATCAGCATCGTTGTACGATAAAGGCATCGATAGGATATCCGTATGGAAACTGTCATTATTTCACCCAAGTTCCAGGTGGTCATTCCACAACGCATCCGCGAGGCGCTCGGCCTCAAGCCGGGGCAAAAGGTGTGCGTCATTCAGTATGAACAGCGCGTCGAATACGTGCCGGTGACCTCCATGCGCAGGACGCGCGGATTTCTCAAAGGCATACAGACGGACGTGGAGCGCGAGCCGGATCGTCTATGAACCTGGTGGATTCGTCCGGTTGGCTCGAGTACTTCGCCGATGGACCTAATGCGGAATTTTTCAGCGGTGCGATCGAGAATGTCGCCGAGTTGGTTGTGTCCAGTGTCAACATCTACGAAGTGTTCAAGCGCGTGTTGCAGCAGAAGGGCGAAAACCTGGCGCTACGTGCAGTTGCCACCATGGGGCAGGGCAAGTTGGTGGAAGTGGATGAACGCATTGCGTTGAGCGCGGCACAACTGGCGATATCGCTGAAGTTACCGATGGCCGACAGCATGATCCTGGCCACGGCGCACGCCTGCGATGCCGTACTGTGGACACAGGATGCGGATTTCGAAAGACTAGAGGGCGTACGCTATAGGGCGAAGCGCGATTGACGCTAAAAGTAAGCGACACACACCTGTGCTTTCTGGGCATACTTGAAAATCGTGTTGACGCAAAAACCTGCGGAGATATTCAGTGGTAGATGAATCCCTGAGTTTCCTGGCGCGCCTCAAACAGCACCACTTATATGGAGTGGTGGTGGCCTATGCGGTGGTGGTGGGATTTCTGATCCAATTGGTGAGCCGGGCGTTTCCGTACTTCGGCTGGGCGGGAGCGGTGCCAGCAGTCATCATCGTGCTGCTGCTGGGGTTCCCGGTAGTGGTGGTGCTGGCCTGGCTTTTCATCAAGCCGAAGGATCCCGCCAAGTCTAGTACCTGGCAGCGACGTCACTGGAAGCTGAGTGCAGCAGTCACCGTGGTAGTCATCGTACTGGTGGTGATTTCTGGATTTTATGGCGTGAGGTTTTCCGAGCATCGTGCCGAGCGTCTGGCGATGGCGAGTGCCGTCGCGTCGGAACCCAAGCTGACCATTACCGCGGCACCAGTGGCTACTACGGTCATTCCCGTCAAATCCGTTGCCGTATTGCCGTTCATCAACGAAAGCGGCGACAAGGATCAGCAGTATTTTTCCGATGGGCTTTCCGAAGACCTGATTACAGCACTCTCGCAGTTCGCCGGTTTGAAAGTCATCAGCCGCGATTCGTCGTTCAGGTTTCGCAGCAGCGAGGACAGCAGCCAAGTTATCGGCGAAAAGCTCGGCGTGGCGCACCTGCTGGAAGGCAGCGTGGAACGCATGGGCGACGAAGTGCGCATCAGCGCGGAGCTGGTCAACGCCGCCGATGGTACGACGCTATGGTCCGAGCACTACGACCGGCCGTACAAGGATCTGTTTGCGCTGCAGGACGACATCACCAAGGCCGTGGCTGCTGCGTTGAAGGCGAAGTTGCTGACGACACCCGGCGCCGTAGTGCAAAGCGAGCGCCCGCCGAGCGGCAATCTCGCGGCGTACAACGCCTATCTGCAAGGTCAGTTCTATTATGAACGCGGCACCGAGGCGGATCTTTATGAGGCCATTGCAC
>JBOIBD010000120.1:0-7488 GCA_050739415.1 Gammaproteobacteria bacterium
GGCAAAAGCCCTGACGGATGCCCAGGTGAAAGCGTTGGCGGCGTACATATCAAGCCTGCCCACGCCCTTGGGCGAGTTGCCCCGACCGGATTTCGGCCACTAAAATAAAGCCACCGCATCAAAACGCCCCGCTCCGCGGGGCGTTTTCGTTTTGGCCATCAGCTAGAACCCGTCATCGCGCGCACGGGTTCCGGCAACCACAGTCCACGCATTATGATGGTGTCGGTTAGGCCTCATCAGGAGTCGAGAAACTCATGCGCACGGATGCCGCCGAAAAAATACGCACTGCGGTGGATAAACTCTACCGCAGTGAATCGCGGCGCGTGCTGGCCACGCTCATCCGGCTGCTGGGCGATTTCGAGCTGGCAGAGGAAGCGCTGCATGACGCCTTCGCCGCGGCACTCATCCAATGGCCGAGCGAGGGCGTGCCGGCCAATCCACGCGCTTGGCTGGTGTCCACCGGCCGTTTCAAGGCCATAGACAAGCTGCGCCGCGGCGCACGCTACACGGCACTGGACGAGGCGGCCGAACAAGTCGAAGCACTGGCCGATGAAGACGCCGCCGCGGAGACGGAACCGGAAAGCGTCGAGGACGACCGGCTGCGGCTGATCTTCACCTGCTGCCATCCAGCGCTCGCGCCCGACGCCCAGGTGGCGCTCACGCTGCGCGAGGTCTGCGGCCTCACCACCGAGGAAATCGCCAGCGCGTTTCTCACCCGCGCTGCCACACTCGCCCAACGCATCGTGCGCGCCAAGACAAAGATACGCGAAGCGCGCATTCCCTACGAAGTGCCGGCGCGTGAAGAATTGCCGGAACGACTCGACGTCGCTCTACGGGTGATTTATCTGGTGTTCAATGAAGGCTATTCCGCCTCCTCGGGCGAGTCGCTCACGCGCAGCGATCTGTCCGCTGAAGCCATCCGTCTAGAGCGACTGCTGCTGGAATTGCTGCCGGGGCCGGAAGTGACGGGATTGCTGGCGTTGATGTTGCTGCAGGAATCGCGCCGTACAGCGCGCAGCACACCGGCCGGCGAGCTGGTGGTGTTGGAAGACCAGGACCGCTCGCTGTGGAACCGTGAGCAGATAAAGGAAGGACTCGCGCTCGCGGAACGCGCACTTGGCTCAGGTCGTGCCGGTTCGTACACACTGCAAGCCGCGATTGCATCGGAGCACGCACGAGCGGCGAGCTCCGCGACCACCGACTGGAATAGGATCGTGCAATTGTACGACGCGCTGAATGTGCTGCATCCCTCACCAGTAGTGGAATTGAATCGCGCCGTGGCTGTTGCCATGCGCAACGGCCCGGCGGCGGGCTTGGCTCTCGTTGACGCCCTGCTCGCGGGCGGCGAACTCGACGACTACCACTTGGCCCATGCGGCGCGGGCTGATCTTTGCCGGCGGCTGGGCAGAATCGCCGAAGCCCGCGCTGCCTACCAACGCGCGCTTGATCTCACGCGCCAGGAGCCGGAGCGGCGCTTTCTGGGGCGACGGTTAGCGGAATTGGCGGGCTAAATCGCGTGGCCAAATAAATTCATGAATCCCCTGCCTTATCCTGTCGAAATTCCGACATGCCGTTCGACTATGGGGTAAGAGCACCCTTGAGCTCTGGAGGAAATATGCAGTACCTGTGTCTGGTGTATCTCGACGAAAAGCGGCTGGAGGAGATCCCCGACAGCGAATGCGTGGCCTTCGACACGGGCCTGCGCGCCGATGGCCGCTGCCTCGCCTCCGAGGTGCTGCAATCGGTGAATACCGCCACCACCGTGCGAGTGCGCGACGGCCGGGTGGCAATCACCGACGGGCCGTTCGCCGAGACCAAGGAGCAGTTGGCCGGGTTCTACATGATCGAAGCCCGCGACCTGAACGAAGCCATCCAGATCGCAGCGAAGATTCCGCCGGCGCGCGTCGGCAGCATCGAGGTGCGGCCCATACGGCCGATCCGCGAAACCGTCGCGGCCGCACAGGCACAACAGAAACACTGATCCATTCACTACTTGAAGGAGAGACTGCAATGCGTGTCATGGTCATTGTGAAAGCGAACAAGGAAACCGAGGTCGGCATCATGCCCAAACGTGAGCTGCTGGAACCCATGGGCCGGTTCAACGAAGAGCTGGTGAAAGCCGGCGTGCTGCTGGCCATGGACGGCTTGCATCCGAGTTCCAGGGGCAAGCGCGTGCACTTCGAAGGCACGAAGCGCACCGTGATTGATGGTCCTTTCACGGAAACCAAGGAGTTGATCGCCGGCTTCTGGCTGTGGCGAGTGAAATCCATGCAGGAAGCGATCGAGTGGCTCAAGCGCGCGCCTTTCGATGGCGGCGCCGAAATCGAGATCCGTCCGGTGTTCGAGGTCGAGGACTTCGGCGAGGAACTCACACCGGAGATGCGCGAGCGGGAAGCGCGGCTGCGCGCCAAAGCCGAGCAGCTTGCCGGCAAGCACTGACGAAACAACTTGATTCATTACAGAGGAACCGGAGTGTATCCATGTCGGCCAAGAAGAAATCTGCACAATTCCTGCTAATCATCTGCCACGATGATGACTTCGTTCCCACCGATGCCTTGATTGCGGAGATCGGGGCCTGGATCAGGAAGATGGAAAAGCAGGGGATACGGAGGTACGGCAACCCGCTGCGGCCTGCCGCTGAAGCCACGACCGTCCGGGTGCGTAATGGCAAGCGCGTGCTGAAAAACGGTCCGTTCGAGAACTCACGCGAAAAAATCTGCGCTTACGAATTGATCGAATGTGCCGATCTGGAGCAAGCCGTGGAACTGACCACGAAACATCCCATGGCAAAAATCGCCACCATCGAAGTGCGACCAGTTTGGACTGATTTGGCAAGTTGAGAGAGTGTCATTCATATAACTTTGAGCCGGTGCATGCGCGGTTCAATCTTCAAGGAGAAGTTATGAAAGTTGAAGCCTATCTGTTTTTCGGTGGCCGCTGTGAAGAAGCGGTCGAGTTTTACAAACAAGCTCTGGGTGCCAAGCAAGGAAGATTGGTGCGCTACAAGGATAGTCCGGAACCGCTGCCACCCGACATGGTGCCTCCCGGCTATGAAAACAAAGTGGTGTTTACCGAGCTTCAGGTCGGCGATACCATGGTGAATGCCTGCGATGACGCCACCAGAGCCATAACCGGTTTTCAGGGCTTTCGCCTGTCGCTCAGCGTGGCGAGCGAGGCAGAAGCCAAACGCGTGTTTGCGGCATTGGCCAACGGTGGCGAAGTGAACATGCCACTCGCCAAGACTTTTTTTTCGCTATGCTTCGGCATGCTCAAGGATAAATTTGGCGTGGGCTGGATGGTGATCGTGCCGGGTGAGGGTTGATGGGACTTCATAGGAGATAAGGAAATGCAAAAGATTACCCCCTGTTTATGGTTCAACCACAGTGAAGCCGAGGAAGCAGTGCGCTTTTACATCGGCATCTTCAAGAACTCGAAAATCGGCAAGGTGCTGCGCTACGGCGCGGAAGCTGGGAAGCAGCTGGGTGTGCCAGAAGACATGGTGCTGACTGTGGAATTCACGCTCGACGGCGAGAATTTTACGGCACTCAACGGCGCCGGCGACATGCAGTACAAATTCACCGAAGCGGTGTCCTTCCAGGTGTTCTGCGATACCCAAAGAGAGCTGGACCATTACTGGGGAAAACTCGGTGCCGACGGTGATCCCAAGGCTCAAATGTGCGGCTGGCTCAAGGACAAATATGGCCTCTCTTGGCAGATCGTGCCGGCAGTGTTGCCCGGGTTGCTCACCGATCCCGACGCGGAGAAGGCCGCACGCGTGATGCGTACGATGATGCAGATGAAGAAACTTGACATCGTCGAACTCGAACGGGCTTATCGGGGCCAAGAGTAAGCCATGTCGAAACTCCGTGTGCAAAGCTTTACGGTTTCCTTGGACGGCTACGGCGCCGGGCCGAATCAAGATCTTGAAAACCCGCTTGGCGTTGGCGGCCCCGAGCTGATGGAGTGGTTCTTCCACGCCCGCGCATGGCGGGCGATGCACGGCCAGAATGATGGAGAAACCGGCGTGGACAATGGAATTGCCGAGCAGGGCTTCGCCGGCATCGGCGCCTGGATTCTTGGGCGCAACATGTTTGGCCCCGTGCGCGGGCCGTGGCCGGACAAGAGCTGGCGCGGCTGGTGGGGTGAAGATCCGCCGTATAACACCAAGGTGTTTGTGCTGACGCATCACCCGCGCGCGCCCCTCAAGATGACGGGAGGCACGGAATTTCACTTTGTCACTGCCGGGATCCACGCTGCTCTGGAACAGGCGAGAGCGGCTGCCGGTAACCTGGATGTACGCCTTGGCGGTGGGGTGGCGACCCTCCGGCAATATCTGCGCGCCGGCCTGATAGACGAGCTGCATCTTGCCGTACGACCCGTGTTACTCGGTTCCGGAGAGAATCTTTTCAACGGCATCAATCTGCGTGCTCTGGACTACGAATGCGTCAAGCACGTGGCGGGCGAACGTGCGATGCACGTTTTCTTGCAGAAGTGTATCCAGGTTTAATCGAGCAACTACCCACAGGAGGATTTATGAGTTACGTAGACAGTATGGTGATACCGGTGCCGAAGAAAAATCTCGCGGCCTACCGCCGGCTGGCGCGCCGTATGGGCAAGGTGTGGCGCGAGCATGGCGCGCTGGAATACACCGAATACCTCGCCGACGACGTGAAACCCGGCAAGCGTACTTCGTTTCCCCAGGCGGTGAAGCTGAAACCGGGCGAGGTTGTGGTGCTGACGCGGATCGTTTATAAATCGCGCGCGCAGCGCGACAGCGTGTTCAAAAAAGTCATGAGCGACCCGCGCACCCAGATGGATCCGAAGCAATTCCCCTTCGACGGCCAGCGCATGTTCTGGGGCGGGTTCAAACCGATGATCTCGCTTTAGGGGATCTCAGATTTGTTCGTCATACCCGCGAAAGCGGGTATCCAGATTTTTGATAATTCTGGATTCCCGCCTGCGCGGGAATGACGGAAAAGAAATTGATCAGAGCCTCCTTGGATTGCAAAGCAAACAACTTGCGAGTGATGAAAAGGCGAACCGTGACTTCATACTCTCCCTCCGAGAGAAGGCAAGATGAGGGTGTTCGTTAGAGAGTCAAGGAATGCAGATGGGAAGTAATATTGCCAAAACCGGCACGATGCCGTCGTCGCTCCGCGACCGCCGCTGGCTGGCGTTCGGCGTGTTGTGCCTGGGCGCGCTCATGATCGTGCTCGACACCACCATCGTGAACGTGGCGCTGCCCTCGATCCGAGGGGCGCTCGGCTTCAGCGAAACCTCGCTCGCCTGGGTGGTGAACGCCTACATCTTGACCTTCGGCGGATTTCTGCTGCTCGGCGGCCGTCTGGGCGATCTCTACGGCCATCGCCGGCTGTTTCTGCTAGGCATAGCCGGGTTCACGCTCGCCTCACTGGCCTGCGGCCTGTCGGGTTCACAGGGTTTTCTGGTGACGGCGCGCGCAGTGCAGGGCATTGGCGGTGCGGTGGCCGATGCGGTAGCGCTATCACTGATGATGAACCTGTTTACCGAACCGGCGGAGCGCGCCAAGGCCATG
Source organism: Gammaproteobacteria bacterium (assembly GCA_050739415.1). GTDB lineage: Bacteria > Pseudomonadota > Gammaproteobacteria > Natronospirales > REEB76 > REEB76. The sequence goes on from JBOIBD010000120.1 coordinate 5,555, forward strand.
GGCGTGTTCGGCTTTGTATGCGCCGGCGGCGGCAGCGTCGGCGTGCTGCTCGGTGGGCTGCTGACCAGCGCGCTCAGTTGGCACTGGGTGTTTCTGGTTAACGTGCCCATCGGCGCGCTGGTCATGCTGCTGTCGCTTCGCTGGCTGCCGGCCGCGCGCGGCACGCCCCTCGTCCGGCATCTCGACATCGGCGGCGCGATCACCGTAACGGCCGCGCTGCTGCTCGCGGTATACGCGGTGGTCAATGGCAACACCGCCGGCTGGATTTCAACTCAGACGCTCGGCCTGCTGGCTGCAGCACTGGTGTTGTTCGCGGCATTTCTCGCAATTGAAGCACGGGTGCACGCGCCACTCATGCCGCTCAAACTATTCCGGTTGCGCAATCTGGCGACCGCCAACGTGGTCGGTGTGCTGTGGGCGGCAGCCATGTTCGCCTGGTTCTTCCTTTCCGCCCTGTATATGCAACTGGTACTGAATTACACCCCCATGCAGGTGGGTCTGGCGTTTTTGCCGGCCAACGTCATCATGGCGGTGTTCTCGGTAGGCCTATCCGCCAAGTTCGTGATGCGCTTTGGTTATCGTCCGCCGCTTGTCGTCGGATTGGGACTCGCCGCCATCGGCTTGCTGCTGTTCGCGCGCGCACCTCTGCACGGCGGATTCCTGGTGGACGTGCTGCCCGGCATGGTCCTGCTCGGTATCGGCGCGGGCATCGCTTTCAATCCAGTGCTGCTGGCGGCCATGAACGATGTATCTCAGGACGAGTCCGGCCTGGCTTCGGGCATCGTGAACACATCGTTCATGATGGGCGGTGCGCTTGGTCTTGCAATTCTCGCCAGCCTTGCCGCTTCCCGCAGCAACAGTCTGTTGGCATTCGGTCACAATCATCTCGCCGCCTTGAACGGCGGCTATCACACGGCATTTCTTACCGGAGCCTGCTTCGCCGCCCTTGCGGCCATACTCGGTGCCGCGCTCTTACGCACGAGAACGGCAGCGGCATCATCCAGTATTGAATCGGTCACGCCCTGAACTGAATGGGCGCACACGTGAGCAGCGAGAGGGTGAGCTTCAAATCGATTTTTAGAGATACCCGCCTGATTCAGGTTGACACCGCCGGGACTATCAATGTGTCAATAGCGCCACATCAATCTTTCCGGTATTAACCTGCAGGTTGATGGTGTCCTTGCCACCGCCTTTGAAACTGAGCGCATCACCGGCACCCGACGCCTGGTGATCCCCGACTGAAACGCCATCCACGGTCAACACAATCTTGCCGACGTTGGCGCTCAGAGTCACGTCGCTGTAATTCAGGCTATGCGCGGTGGCTTGGATCTTGCCCACGTTGGCGGTGATCTTGAGTGGGCCGCCGGGAACATCCAGCAGTACCTTGCCAACGTTCAGATTCGCGTCTACGCCACCAGAAATACCCTTCACAGCCATCTCACCGATGGAGAGGTGGCTATTGATGTGTACGCTGACCGGCACGGCAATGGTCCAATGCTCGCTAACGCCACTGTCATCGTCTTTGGACGGATACTGCATACGAAGTTTCAAGGTACCGTTGTCAAGCGCGTGGCTCAGACTCGCGCCACGCGCCGCATTCACGCTGTCCTGATTGGTGAACAGTCCAAAAAAGCTGTTGGAGGGCATCAGGCTCACACTTACATGCACTTTGTCATCGCTGCTGGGCGTGATGCTGACCTTACCGACATTAGCCGTCATATCCAAAGCCGATATGCCGGCTGCTGGCAGCACCGTTTCCACAGTGCGGAGTGGTTGTTGTTGTATCGAACAGGCGGCAAGCGACATCAACATCAACATCAACATCAACATCAACATCAACAAAAACAGGGCAGTATGGCGCATGGCAATCTCCACAAAAATATGTCCGGCCAAGCAGGTAGCAAATCATCGCCTGATTGCTGAATGGCTGCAAG
>JBOIBD010000121.1:0-7417 GCA_050739415.1 Gammaproteobacteria bacterium
CATCACTGGCAATCACGCCTACCTTGTCGGAGACAAGTGAGAATCTATTTGGTCTGATGTACAGCAGGGCGCGCGCTGCCGCACCGTCTTCCTTGGCCAGCTCGTGGCGCAAGACTTCAATAAAGTGGACCCGGCTGAGCAGGCCCGTCTGCAGATCCAGATTGCGTGCCGTGGTGAGCTGCTGGACGCTAGCCGACAGCTTCTGGCTGAGTAGATCAATTTGTGTCTGGGCCTGAGCCTGAAGTTGGGCTTGCGCTTCCTTGACGTCACGATCATTGCGGATGGTGAGTGTGACAGCCGGTTCACCATCAAATTCGGCTCTGGCGATTTCGATAACAGTCTCAAAGGAATGGCCCTGTGTGTGGTGACCTTTTATGGTAATTGGTTTTATGGTCTGGCCTTTGGCGGACAGCTTGAGCGCGTCTTTGACTATACCCTGGGACACGCCTTCGAATAATTCGAGCACCGGCTGTCCTTCGATCTCTGCGCTGGTCTTGTGGCCAAACAGTCCCAGGAATGCAGGATTCACATTCAAGACGATGCCGTCATGTACGTAGGCGATAGCATTCTTGGATTCCTTCATCACCAGATCTATGCGTTGCTCGTATTCCCTGAGCGTGATGCTTTTTTGTTCCAGTTCGCGCGCAAGTAGTAGTACTTCCAGTTCCCTGGATACAACTGCGCGCAAGTGGTCGATCTGATCCATGCAGACCATGTCGCGGGCACCGGTGTCAATGATTTCCGCCACCAATGTGGGCTCGGTCGTGTCGCTGAGCGCGATAATCGGGATATTGGGCAGCATCATGTCACGTAGCTTGACCACTTCCTGGAAGGAAGCGCCGGTTACGCTCATGGAACACAATATGAGATCTGGTCGCTGTGCCTTGACGTTCTTTTCAGCTGTGTCCATGTCCGATGCCCACAACGGGCGCACTGGATAACCGGCGTTGCGCAGCAAACTGTTGAGCTGTTCCGCTTCGTTTTGGGAAGCAGTGACGATAAGAACGGGCAGGGCATTCCGTGGCGACAAGAGCATCTCTCAGGGATAAAGACTAGGTTATTGAAGTTTAACGGCAATCGCTTGTGGATGCACGGCGGTTATACCCATTCAAGGTCTTCAGTACAGGTCCAGCGGGCTAGTTTAGCGGCGTTTTACCGGGTGCGCCGGGAATTTCGCGCACCAGCTGTGGCACCAGATAACCCGGCAGCCGGGCACGTAATTCATCGACGAGCATGCGACCCTCAGCCTCCGCCACCTCGAAATGGGCCGCACCCCGGACCCGGTCCAGCAGGTGCAGATAGTAGGGGATAACGCCGGCCGCGAACAACGCCTCGGACAGCGTAGCCAGCGCGTCCACGGAATCGTTTACGCCGCGTAACAGCACCGACTGGTTGAACAAGGTTACCCCCGCAGTTCGTAGCTGTGACAGTGCTTCCTTCACCGCGGTATCCAGCTCGCGTGCGTGATTAACGTGCACCACCACCACTTTTTGCAAGTGGCAATTCCGAAGCCAGGTCAGCAACGATTCATCCACCCTTGAAGGCAACACGATGGGCTGACGAGTATGGATGCGCAGTCTCTTTATATGAGGTATCCGCTCAAGCGCGACCACGAGTTCCGCCAGCGCGCGGTCGGTTAGTGAAAGCGGATCGCCGCCACTCAGGATAGCTTCGCTGATACTGGCGTCGGCACGCAGATATTCCAGCGCGTCCTGCCACCCTTGATGACGTGCATTCCCTTCTGCATAGGGGAAATGGCGGCGGAAACAATAGCGGCAGTTCACAGCACACGCGCCGGTGGTGATAAGCAGCACTCGACCCTGGTATTTATGCAGTACGCCCGGATGTCGGCTACTCGCAAGATCGCCCACCGGATCGTCGCTGAAGCCCGGCACGTCTTCGAGCTCCTCGCCCAGCGGCAGCACTTGACGCAACAACGGATCAGCCGCATCGCCCTTGCGCATGCGGGAGACGAATGCCCGCGGAACGCACAACGGGAAATCTTCAGCGGCCGCACGCGCGGGTACTGCCAGAGCCGGGTCCAGTTCCAGCATCCGCAGGAGTTCCGCTGGGTCGCGCACGGCGTTGGCCAGTTCAGTCTGCCATTGAGCGGTCATGAATATGTTTCAGGTTCCGGGTGCTGTCCGTGAAGGGCCATTAGGGTATCATTACGCCCTTTTTGGCGGCTCGGGCCGCCATTTTGCATCCAACCTGGTGGGAAGAAAATGGCAAGCTACAGCACCAATGAATTCAAAGCCGGTCTCAAGATCATCATGGACGGCGATCCCTACACCATCGTCGAGAACGAGTTCGTGAAACCCGGCAAGGGCCAGGCTTTCAACCGTGTCAAGATCCGCAACCTGCGCACCGGTAAGGTGCTGGACCGTAACATGAAATCCGGCGAGACCATGGAAGCCGCGGATGTCTCGGATATGGAATTCCAGTATCTGTATAACGACGGCGAGTTCTGGAATTTCATGAACCCGGAAAACTACGAGCAGATGGCTGCCGATAAAACCGCCATGGGCGATGCCGGGAAATGGCTCAAGGGCGAGGAGATCTGCATCATCACGCTGTGGAATGGCCGGCCGTTGACGGTGCAGGCCCCGATGTTTGCCACCCTCAAGATCACGCACTGCGAACCGGGTGTGCGCGGCGACACCGTGAGCGGCGCCACCAAACCAGCGAAGGTTGAAACCGGCGCGACGGTACAGGTGCCGCTGTTCGTGAACGAAGGCGAGATCATCAAGGTGGATACTCGCACCGGCAAATACTCGGCACGCGTCAAAGAAGGGTGAGAGGTGAGGAGTGAGGGAAGAAGACCTGTGGAGACCTACGGCGAGTCTTGAGAATCTCAAACTGCGCGCTGAACTGCTGAAGAAACTGCGGGTATTTTTCGAGACCCGCGGCATTCTCGAAGTTGAAACCCCGGCCCTGTCTCATGCCGGCGCCACCGACCGGCATCTCGCCAGCTTTCGCATGGAGAATCCATACGGCGACTCTCTTTGGCTGCACACCTCACCGGAATTCCCAATGAAACGCCTGCTGGCCGCCGGTTCAGGCGATGTCTGGCAGGCCTGCAAGGTATTCCGTGCCGGCGAAGCAGGGCGGCTGCACAATCCTGAATTCACCATGATCGAATGGTACCGGCTCGGTTTCGATCATCGGCGTTTGATGCAAGAAACCGCTGAACTGGTCCAGTCATTGCTTCCAGCCGTGCGGGATGTAGCTGAATATCTGAGCTATCGCGAAGCTTTTCAACGCCATGCCGGTTTCGATCCATTCAGCGCCGGCAAGCAAACCTGTATCCAAACGCTGCAGGGTTCAGGCAAGATCGTGCCAGCAGAAAATGAACTGGATGAGGATGGCTGGTTGGATCTGGTGGCTGGTGAGATGGTGTACCCGCACCTTGGCAAAGGCCGGCTTGCGTTTGTGTATGACTATCCTGCGAGCCAGGCCGCCTTGGCGCGGATACGACCCGATGATCCACCCGTGGCTGAGCGCTTCGAAGCATTCCTCAATGGAATTGAACTAGCGAACGGTTTCCATGAGCTGGCTGATGCAAACGAACAGCGTCAGCGATTTGAAACGGACCGTGTGTATCGCCGTGCGCACGGCTTGCCAGACATGCCGATGGATGAAAATCTGTTGGCCGCACTGAAACACGGCATGCCGCACTGTGCCGGTGTGGCGCTGGGCTTCGACCGACTGGTGATGCTGGCGGCTGACGTCAGCTCCATTGAAGACGTTATCGCATTTCCGTTTGATCGAGCATAAGTAGGCGCGACGACGGACTGTTATGGTTCCGCTTGTACATACACGTATTCCGCAGCGTCGCCGAGCATGCTCTTCAAATCAGTCGGCGCACCGTGGAAGGTCTGAGCTGCAATGCCGGTACCGCGTACGGTAAGAGCAATATTCTTGCCCTGCAGCACCACTTCTCCATTGATTTCGATTTGATGGCCAAGCCAGCCATGCAGCGTCCGCCGCAGGTCGCCGAGGGAGACGTGCATCTCGGGTATCTGCAGCTGGATGTTATTGACCCAGGCACCTTGCAAACTACGCGCATCAGGCGAGCTGAGTGCGCTGGCTTTCAGACTCTGTAACTGGTCGAGAAATTCACTTGCCACCACGGTGCCGTTCTCGCCTGCGGCGATAAACGAGGGTGGTACCTGGAATTGATTCACTACCACTGAATGGTCAGTGGCAGCGGTATATATCGCATACACACACAGGCCTAGTAATGCCACTACGAACGCGCTCAATACAGCCTGGTACACCATGCGCAGCCGCTCGTGCCGCTGCTGCGAGCGCAGTTGTGCATGTTGTACGAGCAACGCATGATTGTGCAGCTTCAGGTTTTCGGCGCGCAGATCATGCAGCGCTGCTTCGCGCTGGTTGCGTTCACTCTCGATGTCCAGTTGTTCGAGTTGCGCTTTAGCGAGAGCAATGTGCTGCTCAAGATATTCCGCAGTGCGCTCACTCGTCTTGGAGTTGTCAGCCGCGGCGTCCAGGGCCATGTCCACTGCCAGTATCGAATCCCGCTTGGAAGTCTTATCGACCATATCCGATCCTCGCCAGGTGTGGTCAGCCATTTCAGCCTGTTTTACCCAGCAGTGACGACAGTTTAGCCTGTTGTTCGGTGTTTAAATCTTCCGAACCTCGGGCCGTTTGGTAGTGGTTCAGGGCGTCTTGATGATTGCCGAGGTTATCGAGCGCCTGACCCCAAGCGAGTTCGAGTGCGCCCCAGCCCGGTGTGTATTTAGCCGCTTCCACATATTTCTGAATCGCAGCTTTGTAGTTGCCTTGTGCGGCCAGCGCATCACCCCAGTATTTCAACGGGTCGCACCAGTGCAGTCCACGTTGATTGGCCTGCTGGAATTTTTCCATGGCACCCTTGTAATCTCCACGCTGCAACAGCGCCAGTCCCCAGCTTTGATAAGCCATGGGCAGTGAGGGTGCGAGATTAACTGCGGCTTGATAATCCTGCTGTGCTTGTTTCCAGTTGCCACGATGCGCGGCGATGTCGGCCTTGAAGCGGTAGCAATCCACGTAATGGCCGCCTTTCACAATCGCCGCATCGGCTTTATCCGGATGGCCGGCCATCTCCTCGGCCAAGCCCAGGTAACAAGCGGGTGGACTGTTGAAATCGGACTGCAGCACTGGGTACTGGGTAATCATGGAAGCCGTGGTTTCGAGCGCACTCGCCGCGGTTGGATAGTCACGCCGGTTGAGCGCCATCAACCCCTGTACATAATTGGTCGCAGCCACCACAAAATGATCGCTGCCCGCGCCGGGGGTGCTCTGCAGGATGAAGCTGGCCTGACGGTCCGCGTGCATGCGCGCCAGCATCTCGGCATCCGTCGGCGGGTCCGGGGCAACGTTCGTGCCCACGCCACCGTGGGCTGCTTCATCGGCGACCAGTTCTGCATGCAGGGCGGGCAGATCCATGCGCAGGTAATCTGCATATTCATAATCGGCTGTGTCCACATGCGCAGCGAACCAGGATCCCCGGTGCGCGTGGCGTTCCAGGTTGACACCGGTCTGATAGGCGGCTTCTTCTTCACCCATATACATCTGCACAGATTCAAGATTGGTGTAGGCAATCCAGAATTTTGGATTGAGGTGGATGGCCTCGCGGTATTTATCCGCCGCTGGAGTGTACTGGTTCAGATCACCGAGTGCATTGCCCCAGGCATTCAATAACCAGGCTTTGTTCTTGGCAGAAGCCGTTGGGAAGGCTGCCTGCACCACAGCGAGGGCTTGTGTATCCTGCCCGCTTATTTCAAGTTGTGTGGCAAACTGATACGGTTCGGCTTGGCCATACACATAATCGGCCGCGCTGTTTATCAATGATGGCAATGCATCGGGCGCGCCGATGAAGGTCTTGGCGGGAAAGCCGGTACCGCGTACGGTGAGCATGATCTGGGTGCCCTGCTCGACTAAAGCACCGTTGATCTGGATCTGGTGACCGAGCCATTGATGCAGCGTGCGGCGGATATCGCCCAAGGACACATGCACATCCGGCACCTGCAACTGGATGTTATTGCTCCAGGCATCCTGCAAGGCCAATGCCGACTGGGAATTGCGCGCAGACGCCTGCAGGTCATTCAGTCGATCCAGGAACGCACTCGCCACCACCGTGCCGCTGTTGCCAGCGGCCACGAACGACGGTGGCACCTGGAATTGATTGACTACCACCGATTGGTCGGTGGCAGCGGAAATCACTGCGTAAATAATAATGCCCAATATCCCCAAGAAGATCAGGCTCAAGACGCCTTGATAAACGGAACGCAGCCGGTCGTGCTGGCGCTGACTGCGCAACTGCCGGTGCTGGGCACGCAACGCAAGGCTCTGGAGTTTCAGGTTCTCGGCGTGCAGATCATGCAGCGCAATCTGCTGATCCAGATACTTGATGACTCTTTCTTTGGTCTCCGGATCTTTGCCGGCTTCACTCATGGCAAGCGATACTGCGAAACCCTTGTCTGCGCCGTGCGATTCGTCATTCATCCCTTAACCCCGGTCAGCCGTTTGGCCGGGCGCTAGCATACTCCGAGGGGTGTGCGGGGTTAATCCCCCTCACCGGAAACACTTACCCGTAAAGGAGGGCAGGCACGGATGCAACGGAATCCAGCTATCTTTGGCGGCCAGATATCAAGCGGACCAGGAGCGTCCCATAAATGATCACGTTGATGGCAATGACAAACGCACCCAAGGCTATCTGGATATGTGCGGTGAGATGCGCCGGATACAGAATCGGCAGCATATAGTGCGTAACAAAATCACCTTGGTAGGCCGCGACACCAGCGCGCTCCCGCAGCCAGTTTTCAAGATAGGTGAGTGGGCAGATCCAATGGTTGAACTCTAACAGCGTGCCCCAAATGATGGCAGGCAGATGCAGGAACACCACCCACGACCAGTGGAACAACAGCAAGCCACCCAACACCACAAAAATCACGAAGGTGAAGTGGATTAAAACCACCAGATCCGACAGCAGTAGATATAGCAAGACTAGTTCACCGCACCGAATCCATGGATGTATGCCCGCGCACGCTGAGACCGCGTGACGGATAAAATCCGTCTAGTCTTTCACTTGAGGTGATCTGCCAAGCTGCCATCTTTCGCCAGCATGCTGGCAAGGTCCTCAGCGTGTTCCTCCTCCATGGCCAGGATGCCCTCCATCATGCGTCGCGAAGTGGAATCGTTCGTGCTCAGATAATTGACAATCTCCCGATAGGTGTCTATGGCGATACGTTCAGCCACCAAATCCTCCTTGATCATGTCTGCCAAATCTTTTCCTTCGGCATATTCGGAATGACTGCGGCTCAGCAAGCTGGCAGGTGAGAAATCCGGCTCGCCTTCCAGTTGTACGATGCGCTGGGCAATCTGGTCGGCATGACCCTGTTCCTCGTTGGCG
>JBOIBD010000122.1:0-7392 GCA_050739415.1 Gammaproteobacteria bacterium
GTTCAGTATCACCAAGCACATTGGTCGCGCTATACGAGTAAGTATTCGTCAGTGTGAGCTTTTGTGGCTCGACCAGTGTCTTGCCACCTGCGGTGACCGAGAATTGCACCTGATAGGCCACCTGATACTCCAGCGGCTGGCCGGTATTGCTCACCGACAATACCCGCTGAAAACGGTTGGCACTCAGGATGTTGAACACCGCCGTAGCGGTAGTGACATCTGTAGTCACGGAAGTGGTGGGTGTGGTCAGTGTACGACGCAGCTCGCGCACCAGTTCGGTATCGTTGCCGCTATCGGCGATGTAGGTGTGCTGCATCGCCGCTGGCAGATGTGCAGGCGGGCGCAGATGAAAACCACAAGCTGCCAGCAGCAAAGCCGTGCTCATCAAAAGAGTAAATCGCATGTGTTTCATCATCACACCACCACGTTCACCAATTTTCCAGATACCACGATCACTTTCTTTACGGATTTCCCTTCGATGAATCTTTTCACATTTGGTTCCGCGAGTGCTGCCTGTTCCACGCTTTTTGGGTCGGCATCCGCTGCCACCACCACACGGCCACGCAGTTTGCCGTTCACCTGCACCACCAGCTCAATGCGATCTCGCACCAATGCAGTTTCGTCGGCCTTGGGCCAACTGACCGCCATGACTGACTCGGGATGGCCCAGCTCGCGCCAAAGTGTCTCACAGATATGTGGGGTCATGGGCGCCAGCATTAACGTGATGGCTTCCAGACCTTCCTGTTTCACTGCCCGATCCTGCGCAGTGGTGTCGTTGTCATGGGTAAGCGCATTCAGGAGTTCCATTACAGCGGCCACCGCCGTGTTGAAGGTGTAACGCCGGCCAATATCATCGCCAACTTTGACGATGGTCTCGTGAATCTGCCGGCGCAAACCTCGCTGACGGTCATCAAGGATTCTGATATCCAGCTCCGAAACCGGACCGGCGTTCACGTGCTCCGCCACGGCTTTCCATAGGCGTTTCAGGAAACGGTGCGCGCCTTCAACACCCGCCTCGGACCACTCCAGAGTCTGTTCCGGTGGCGCCGCGAATAGCATGAACAGCCGCACCGTGTCAGCGCCATACTCTTCCACCAACGCTTGTGGATCCACGCCGTTGTTCTTGGACTTGGACATGGTGCCCATGCCGCCGTACTCCACCGGCTGGCCGTCCGACTTCAGCTTCGCTCCGCTGATCTGGCCGTCACCGTTATATATAAGTGTGACGTCGTCGGGACTGAAATAGCTGATACCGCCCGCTGCGCCCTTGCGATAGAAGATATGATTCAGGACCATGCCCTGGGTCAGCAGATTAGTGAATGGCTCGTTGAATTTCACCAGATGCATGTCGCGCATCACCCGGGTCCAGAAACGCGAATACAGCAGATGCAGGATGGCATGTTCGATACCGCCAATATATTGATTTACCGGCAGCCAGTAATTTACGCGTGCATCGACCATGGCGCGATCATTGCCGGGACAGGCATAGCGCATGTAATACCAGGACGAATCCACGAAGGTGTCCATGGTATCGGTCTCGCGTTTTGCGGATTTGCCGCATTTCGGGCAGGTGCATTTTACGAAAGTCTCACATTTCGCCAGCGGATTACCGCTGCCATCCGAAATCAAATCCTCCGGCAGAACCACAGGAAGCTGCTCATCCGGCACCGGCACCTCGCCGCACTGTTCACAATGGATGAGGGGGATCGGACAACCCCAGTAACGCTGGCGCGAAATGCCCCAGTCACGCAGCCGGTAGACGGTGCGTTTCTCACCAAGTTTTCTGGCTTTCAGATCCGTCGCAATGACGTCAATCGCCTGTGCTGAAGTCAGGCCATCGTACTTGTCGGAATGCACGATTATGCCGAGTTCGGTAAATGCTTCTGTCAGGGAAGCAGCTGCCATGATTTCACCGTCCCGCGGCCGTACCACCACTTTCAGCGGCAGCTCGTGCTTGCGCGCGAATTCAAAATCCCGCTGATCATGCGCAGGTACCGCCATCACCGCGCCTTCGCCGTAGGCCATAAGTACGTAGTTCGCCACCCAAACCGGCAATTTTTCATCCGTCAGTGGATGGCGCACGAACAGCCCCGTGGGCACGCCCTTCTTCTCCTGAGTCGCCAGCTCGGCTTCCGTCACACCGCCTTTTTTGCAGTCCTCGATGAATGCAGCGACGTCTGGATCGCAGGCGGCTGCTTTTGCTGCCAGCGGATGTTCTGCTGCAACCGCGAGATAGGTGGCGCCCAGCAAGGTATCCGCGCGCGTGGTAAACACCTTGAGTACCCCGCCGTCGTAACGAAAGCCGATCTCAACGCCCTCGCTCTTGCCAATCCAGTTAGCCTGCATGGTCTTGACCCGTTCCGGCCAACCGCTCAGACCATCGAGTGCATTCAACAATTCATCTGCGTACCCGGTGATACGCAGGTAATACATGGGAATCTCGCGCTTCTCCACCAGCGCGCCGGTGCGCCAGCCGCGGCCGTCGATCACCTGCTCGTTAGCCAGCACGGTCTGGTCTACTGGATCCCAGTTCACCGTGCCGGTCTTGCGGTACGCGATATCCTTCTCCAGCATGCGCAGGAACAGCCACTGATTCCACTTGTAATATTTCGGATCACAGGTGGTGATCTCGCGGGACCAGTCGATGGCGAAACCCAGCGACTGTAACTGCTTGCGCATGTACGCAATGTTGTCATACGTCCACTTGGCTGGCGGCACACCGTTCCTGATGGCGGCATTTTCTGCCGGTAGGCCGAAAGCATCCCAGCCCATGGGCTGCAAGACACTCCTTCCCTGCATCCGATGGAAGCGTGTGATTACGTCGCCGATGGTGTAATTGCGCACATGCCCCATATGCAACCGCCCGCTGGGATAGGGCAACATGCAAAGGCAGTAATACTTCTCTGCATTCGTGTTTTCATGTGCCTTGAACAGGCCGCCCTTCTCCCAATGGACGCGGGCCTCAGCTTCAAGTTTCTGTGGTCGATACGGTTCGTGCATCTCAGTGACTTTTGGTCTCGTCTTTCTCCGACTGCGTCGTGATCAACGCATAGAACAACGCCATATAAATTACATACCAGGTGATCATCATGGAATGCAGGAATATCGTATCGGTGAGTGCGTAGATTGCAAAGCCCGATACCGTTAGAATGCCGGCAATGCCTATGGCATGGGTAGCCCGGTTCGGACTACGCATGACACGCAAGAAATGCACTGCTGGAAACAGCAATATTGCGAGTAGAGCCAGGAATCCCAGGATACCGCGGCTGGCCAGAGCGTCCAGATAATCATTGTGCGGGTGATCATAGATACCAACGAATGGCATAATCAATCGCGCGTGGATTAGTTGGAGCGTACTTCCCTGGAACGCACCAGTGCCAACGCCAAGTAGCGGATGCGCCAGAAACAGTCGGTAAGCAGCACGCCATAACTCCAAACGTTCCCCCACGGAATTATGCGCGAGCGTCATGCTGTACTCGCCGAAATAGCTGTCCAGGGGCACCAGCCAGAAATTACCGTGCGGTGGGATATATACGATGATGGCATTGCCAGGCGCAGTGCCGGATACAAGTGTAATGTCTTGATACGTATCTGAATCTACATGTATGCCGGTTTGTTTTGCTCCCGTGAAATACACCGTTCCCTTGCCACGCACCAGCAACCTTGTATTTTGTGGCCCCGTCATGGGATCTGGTATCCGACGAAATTCGTGGCGTGCCACGGTCCGATCACCTGGGTTACGTAGTAGTACGGCATAATCATCCGCACAACCACGGTCATGCACACCACGATCCGTAACGACATCGGCGTCCAATTCCCCACCGGGCGGCCGATAACCTTCGCGCAGCCACACTCGAAGGAAGGCAGCATTACTGTCGCAATGTAGCTGTGAGCTACCGTTTACCTTGCTCCTGGCTGTGTCAAGGGCAATAAAGTAACCATTCAGATTCCTGCCAGCATCCGTGATACGTTCTTGGGTACCGCTGCGGGCCACAAAATAAAAAGATGAAAACACCGCCACCAACACCAGCACTATAGTGAATACATAGCGATGCTTTAGAAAACGTCCCAAGGGTGTCATCAACACCAGTGGCAGCAGTAGCAATGGAATCCACGCACCGCGGGTGCCAGACAGCAGGGTCGCGGCGATGCCTCCCGCCACACACAGTACCAGCAGTGGCACCGCCCAGGCACGCCGGGAAGCTGCCATCAACCCAAATCCGGCTACCGTGCACAACACCATGGTCGTAGCCAGATCACCAAAGATGATGGAGAGGTCGGTGGTCGCGGTTACGCGGATGGTCCCGTGAGCATGCATAAATTGCAGCATTGCGAGGACGCCGCTCAGCAGCCCACCCAGTGCGAGACCGATAAATGCCGTCTTGGTGGTAGGCGGGTAGCGGCGGAACGCCAGATACGTCGACACGATGAACAAAAACCGCAAGTCGCGCCCCAAAAAGTGGAAACCGCCCTCCGTCTGCAGACTAAACACATAGGACAACACCGCTACGGCAAAGAACAGCACAAAGGCAAGCCACAAAACACAGCTGTGACGGTCCAACCAGGGCCGGGCGCCGTCCCGGAGCCACACCCAGAGACCAATCAAACTCAAAAGCCCCAGCGTGTAGCTGTCACCACGGTTGATGAAAAGTGTGGCTGCAGGGAACACCAGCATCAGAAACGTGGTTAGCCACCGGAACGGAAGGTCCGCAGGCATGGAGTTCCCCTTCAACAATTTCACGTCATGTCCCCACATGTAAAGATCAGCCTTATCTCACTGGTTCAATTTCCCGCAACCGCCCCAACCAGACCGTGATCAAGATCAGCACGACGCATAACAGCACTATTACGATGTTACCTACTCTGACATAAGGCGTACTTCCCAAATAAGGCGGCACATCGGTGGTCAAAACGCCGGCCGTATCCACGTCGAGTTTTTTGACGATCTCGCCGGCAGGATTCACAACCGCGGTGATGCCTGTATTGGTGTCCCGCAACAGAAAACGGCCCGCCTCCAACGCCCGCATGCGCGAGATCTCGAAGTGCTGCGGCAGCGCAATGGAATCCCCGAACCAGGCGTCGTTACTTACATTTACCAGAAACGCCGCTTGCGGAAGGCCGCGCATTATCTCACTGCCGAAGGCGTCCTCGTAACAAATGGAGGTATCCACGGAATAACCCGCCACCTGCAGCAATGGTTGACGGGCGGCGCCGGGGGTGAAAGATGAATACGGCAGATTCATGCTCTGCAGCCAGCGGGTCACCCAGGCTGGCGCCGGGAAGTATTCGGCCATAGGCACCAGATGGCGCTTGTTATACACGCCATCGTGGCCCCCCAGACTTATGACGCTGTTATAGGCGGCGCCGGTTGTCTGATTTTCCGTAAGGATTCCGATGAGCATATCCGTGCCGTGCTTGCGGGCTTCGGCTTCCAGCGGATCCAGATAATCCTGTTGCACATCATCGGCGTAATCCGGAATCGCGGACTCTGGCCAGATGATGAGGCGGCTATCCCAGTGGGCTGCGGTCAGGTCGTGGTAACGCTGCAAGGTCAGCAGAAATGACTGCGGGTCCCACTTGAGACTCTGCGGGATATTGCCCTGGATCAAGCTAACCTTGATGGGCGCACCCGAAGGCCGGGTCCAGGGAATCATCAACAGTACAGCTCCCGTTACCCATACCGCGACCAATAGTGCGATGGATATAAACCGCGAGCGCCAGTGCGCATGTAAAGTCAATGTGCTCAACAACAAACCCGCGGACAACACCACGGCGAAGCTCACGCCGTATACGCCCAGTACCGGCGCGTAACCCTTCAAAACACTGCCGATTTGACTGTAGCCCAGACTCAGCCAGGGGAATCCACTCAACAGCCAGCCGCGCAGCCATTCGAGCAAAACCCACAGCGCCGGTAAAAGCAAAACCCAGCGCAACATACCGGCGCGCGGTGTGAACCAGACACCAAGCCCGCAGGCGAGTCCGCTATACACCGCCATCGCGATCACGATGGCGGCGATCACCAACAGCGTCAACCAGGCCGGGGCACCGCTCACGATATGGATACTTATATATAACCAATACAAACCAAAGGAGAATTCGGCTACGCCGAACAGGAATCCACGCCAGAATGCCCGGCGCACCGAGGTGCCGTTCAACAGCCAGAACAGCGTGGTCAGAGTGAGAATTGCGAGTGGATACAAATTGAACGGTGCGAATGCCAACACCGTGATTGCGCCGCAGGCAAGTGCCAGCAAATCACCGAGTATTCTGTGACGCACACGTTTATCACAACTACGCAGTAAACGAACGATCGTGCAGTCAACCGTGCGGCCAACGTGGCCCGGTGCGGCACTCATGCCGTGATATCGGGCGCTGATGATGACGCTGTGTTCTTGCGCAACACTTCCAGCAGATGCAGACGGCGACTGTCCGCGCGCAATACCTTGAAACGCAGACTGCCAACAAGTATCTTCTCGCCACGTTTTGGCAGATGTCCGAAAGCGTGCATGACCAGCCCGCCCACCGTGTCGAATTCCGCATCGCTGAAACTTGTCCCGAAATATTCGTTGAAATCCTCAATGGGTGTCAGCGCCTTCACGGTATAACGCTTGTCGGTGTGTTTGAGGATGCGTGCTTCGTCGTCCACGTCGTATTCATCGTCAATCTCACCGACGATCTGCTCCAGCACGTCCTCGATGGTAACCAGTCCGGCCGCGCCGCCATATTCATCGGCCACGATGGCCATATGGTTGTGGCTGGCGCGAAAGTTCTTCAGCAACACATTCAAACGGATGCTCTCTGGGATGAACGGCGCCGGCCGCAGGTACTCGCGCAGGCTGAATGTACCCTCCGGATCCTCGAGGAAATGTTCCAGCAGATCCTTGGCAAGCACGATGCCGATCACTTCGTCGCGGCTATCCCCCACCACCGGAAAGCGTGAATGGCCCGAATCCACCACCACCGCCATGACCTCACGCAGAGAAGCATCTTTCTCCAGCGCTACCACCTGGGCACGCGGAATCATGATGTCGCGGGCCTGCATGTCCGCC
Organism: Gammaproteobacteria bacterium; assembly: GCA_050739415.1. Lineage (GTDB taxonomy): Bacteria > Pseudomonadota > Gammaproteobacteria > Natronospirales > REEB76 > REEB76. The sequence goes on from JBOIBD010000122.1 coordinate 7,050, forward strand.
ACCTGCAACACTCCCTCCAACATGGCTTGCGCATCACTGTCGAACAGATTTCGCGCCTGAGCGTCCCGCAGCAGTTCCAACAGCTCTTCCCGGTCACGGGGCTCGCCAGCCAGGGCTTGGCGCAGATTCTCGAACCATGCACGCAGGCCGGGGCTATGGTTAGTACGGGTGGGATCGGTATGCATTAATAATGATATTTGAGTGTTGCAATGGACAAGTCTATCGGGAATGGCCGCGGCTGCAAAACGCAGACGGCTCAGGCATAGGGGTCGGGATAGCCCAAACCCGCAAGGACCACCGTCTCCAAGGATTCCATCTCTTGGGCCTGGGTATCGGTTTCATG
>JBOIBD010000123.1:0-7367 GCA_050739415.1 Gammaproteobacteria bacterium
GAGGGAGTGACGCGAAGTGTCCGCTCCCGAACGCAGGACAGCCGCGGAGAAAGGAATAGTCGTCGCTGACCCGAGTGGCCGGGACGCCGGGACCGTACCGGCCATCACGAGGGACGCGACGCTATCGGGCTCATTCTCTGGGCCATTTTCAGCGTGATGATTTGTGTACTGCTCAGCCTGCCGCTGGGAACAAGGACGGTGGCAACCGCCATCACGATGTTCGTCTGTGACGCTATCCTGTTGCCGCTAGCCGGCTGGCTGCTGTTCAAATTCGTGTGCCGGGTGAACGGAGATTGAAGTTGTGATTATGCAGTCCGATAGCCGCAGCGATACCCGTCAGACGTTCTTCGACGTCTGGTACAAACTGCAAAATGACGAACCCCTGACCGCACTAGAAACCATCGTGGCCGAAGTCATCCGTCTGCACCCTGAGTACCAGCCGCTACTTGACCAGCCGGATAAAGTACTTGGCTACGAATGGCGACCGGAAGGCGGCGAGACCAATCCGTTCTTGCACATGGGTCTGCACATCGCTATCCGCGAACAGTTGTCCATTGATCGCCCACAGGGGATCAACGCTACCTATAAAGCACTTCTGGAACGCACGCGAGATACTCACGCTGCCGAGCACCAGATGCTGGAATGTCTGGCGGAGTCCCTGTGGCGTGCCCAGCGGGAAGGCCGGTTGCCGGATGAAGAGGCTTATCTGGACTGCCTTAACAACCGTATCAACGGGTAATTCCCCTTTTGGTGAAATAATCTCCACTTCCCCTGGATCAATTGGCGCGTGATTCGCTCACCATCATGATTAGTGGTAGCCTTTTTATAAAGATCCTAGCCAAGAATTATCATACTTAATTGGGGCATAGATAACCGGCGAGGTGGAACTGATGAAGGGGCACCCGACTTCCCGCTGGATTCGACCATCGCTGCATCTGAGATTCGTCCTCGTGGCGCTCGCATCTCTGCTACTCGCCGCCTGTGGGGGTGGTAGCAGTAATGGGAACGGTCAGAGCAGCAATTCCAGTATAAAAATGTCGGTCTCACGACAGACCGTATCAGTCACTGCGACGACAACTCAGCCTGCGCCTGCCTACGGCATCTAGGTAAACTTCACAGGCCTGACCCAGAGCCAGGGTGCTTATTTAGAGGCCCAGTACAGCGGCCAGGGCATCAGCAGTATCGACAACCCCGGTGGAACGTTGCCAGCAACGCTCACGATCAACTTCGATTCACCCACCACCTTGGGCGTTGGCACTTACAAAGCAACGGTACAGGTCAAGGGCTGCTCTGATCAAGCATGTACCCAGCTCGTGGGAGACAGCCCGCAGAACGTAAGCGTCACCTACACCGTGACCAAGTCAACGTTCGCGATCGCTGGACTGAGCCCATCCACAGCAATCGTTGGTGCGCCCGCTTTCGTACTTGCAGTGAAGGGTTCAGACTTTACTCCGCAGTCGACCGTACTCTGGAACGGTACTCCTCAGCCAACGACATACGTCAGCGACACCCAGCTTACGGTGCAGATATCAACGGCTCAGATCGCAATGACGGGTAATTATTCTATCTACGTGTCGGATCCGGTGAATGGCACCACCAATACGGAAACTTTCGGTGTCCAACCACGAATCCTGATGTTGAGTTCACTCTCGCCTGCGAACGTATTGGCTGGTGGACCGTCCTTTGCGCTCACGGCAGTCGGCACGGGCTTCACCTCTCAATCAGTCGTGCTTTGGAACGGCACATCGCAACCAACAACATTTGTCAGTGCCACGCAGTTGACGGCGCAGGTCCCTGCGACGGAGATAGCGGCAGTAGGTAGTGCCATAGTAACCGTGACTGACCCGTCGGCGACTAACCCTAGCAACTCAGAAACTATCACCATCCAACTGCCACTTCTAGCGCTGGGTTCAATCTCACCGACGAGCGTGACGGCGGGCGGGCCATCCTTCATGCTCACGGTACTCGGGTAAGGCTTCACTTCGGCATCTGTAGTCCAATGGAATGGTGCTGCCCGCACTACCACCTATGTTTCGATTAAAGAGCTCATCGCACAAATTCCGGTGACCGATATAAGCGCAATCGGTACGGCCTCTGTGACAGTCAATGACCCCACAAATCCACCAAATGCGACGGGCGCACAGACAGTCGCCATAGTAAAGCCATCTATCGATGCGGTGACATTCCGGATGAATCCTGCTCACACCGGCGCGGTCACATTCGCCTCCATGAGTTTCCCGAGTAATCCAACATGGAGTGTGAATTTCGTTAATCCGCCCTCCTATGCGCTGATCGTGGATGGCAAAGTGATTGTGACCGTTGGACTTTTTGGCTTTACATCAGAGATGTACGCTCTGGATCAAGCGACCGGCAACACGGTGTGGGGTCCAATCTCAATTAATGGTTTTTCTGACGCGACTTATGATAATGGGCGTGTGTTCGCAGTGTGTGCATCGATTAGTTCGACCTCTACTGTGGAGGCCTTCGACGTGAATACTGGCGCGCTGGACTGGAGCACGCCTGTCCCTTCAGTAAGTTATATCTCAGTGGGTGCACCAACGGCTGCTAATGGCATCGTATACATCGGGGGTAGCAACAATGGAGGCATGCTAAATGCACTGGATGAATCCACCGGAACCTTGCTCTGGACACAACCTGTACAGTATGGCGACGACAGCGCACCGGCATTGACGGCAGATGGTCTCTACGTTTCGTATCCATGCCAGACCTATGACTTCCGCCCTGCCACTGGTGAAACGATATGGCACAACAATACCGGTTGCGCAGCCTCAGGTGGCGGCACGCCGGTAGCCGCCAACCAGTTCCTGTATTCACCCGATTGGCAATCCGGCGATACCGGTGATGTTTTCAATACTGAAACTGGTGCCTCCGAAGGAACATATACCACGAATTCGATACCTGCGTTTACCGCAAGTATGGGGTACTTCCTACAAAGCGGTACGCTGGTGGGCATCACGCTCGCCGACAATACAGTGCAATGGAGCTTCAGCGGCGATGGTCAACTGATCGGGGCACCTATTGTGGTTAACCAATACGTATTCATCGGCTCCAGTTCGGGGAACCTGTATGCACTGGACGGTACTACCGGCGTCCAGGTATGGAACGTCAACCTCGGGACGGCAATTGGATCGAACGTATATTCAGTGCCACTGTCCGGTCTCGCCGCCGGCGATGGGCTGCTAGTCGTGCCCGCAGGGACAACACTTACGGCGTACACACTGTCAACGAATCCCTGACACTGAAGTGCACACATGCACACAATAGTGCAGCATCAGGAAGATCGCATTCTCCTGGTCCACACAGATATTCCCGTTTACAACTTCCAACAAGCTGCTAAAACTGAAGGAACATCCGGTCATCACCGTAGTCGGTGAAGCATTTTATGGCACCGACCACGCACCCAAGGGAAACAAATCGAACATCCGGCCAACCCAGAAGAATGTATCAGTCTGGGAAATCCACCCGGTGATGAAGCTTAGGATTTTGAGACAGCGAGGAATGGTGAACGCAACTAGCCACGCTGGTCTGTTCTACCGACTGCCCCTTCAGCGCTCCTTGGATAGTCAATGACGCCTTAGTGGTGCCATTAGGTAAATACACCCCAATACCGTATACTGCGCCCCGAGTTTGAGGCGACGCGATCCGGTCTGCTGTCCCACAAACCCATCGCGGCCTACCTTTACAGCGTATTCCCCGATCCCCTTATAACAAGATCCTGCCTGGACCGGTATGGCGCGAATGTGCGTCAGCAGGCGGCTCCAGGAGTATTTATGTCATTTTCTTCCCTCGGCCTGACGGCCGAGTTGTTGCGTGCTGTGGCCGATCAGGGCTATACCGAACCCACCCCCGTGCAGTCCCGCGCCATCCCCGTAGTGTTGGCGGGCCGTGATCTGCAGGCGGCTGCCCAGACGGGCACCGGCAAGACCGCCGGCTTCACCCTGCCGCTGCTGCACCATCTGCAAACCAACCCGGTCGAATCCAGCCGCAGAAAACCAATCCGTGCGCTGGTGTTAACACCCACCCGTGAACTAGCTGCCCAAGTGGGTGAGAGTGTCCAGACCTACGGCAAATACCTGCCCTTCACCACCGCGGTGATCTTTGGCGGTGTAAACATTAGTCCGCAGATGGACAAACTGCGCCGCGGCGTGGACATCGTGGTAGCAACACCCGGCCGCCTGCTGGATCATGTGCAGCAGAAAACCATTGATCTCTCGCGTGTGGAAATCCTGGTACTCGACGAAGGCGACCGCATGCTGGACATGGGTTTCATCCGCGACATCCGCAGGATACTGAGTTTATTGCCGCATCAGCGCCAGAACCTGCTGTTCTCGGCAACGTTCTCCGACGACATCCGCAAACTCGCTGCAGGCTTACTGAAGAATCCCGAGACTATAGATGTGGCGCCGCGCAACGCGACCGTGGCAAGCATCACGCAATGCGTATATCAGGTAGACAAGAACCACAAACGCGAACTGCTGGCGCATCTAATCAAATCGGGCAACTGGGGTCAGGTGCTGGTGTTCACCCGCACCAAGCACGGCGCTAACCGCTTGTGTGAACAATTACAGCGAGACGGTATTGACTCCACCGCTATCCACGGCAACAAGACCCAGGGCGCCCGCACCCGCGCACTCGCCGATTTCAAGCAAAACCGTGTGCAAGTGCTGGTGGCAACGGATATCGCGGCCCGCGGGCTCGATATAGATCAGTTACCGCACGTAGTGAATTACGAATTGCCCAACGTACCAGAAGATTACGTACACCGTATCGGCCGCACCGGCCGTGCCGGTAATGACGGCGAAGCGGTGTCGCTGGTGAGCGGCGACGAACGCGGTCTGCTCAAGGACATCGAGCGCCTGTTACGGCGCGAACTGCCGCGCGCTACCGCCGCCGATTTCAAACCGGATCCCAGCGTTCGACCGGAACCGGCGCGTCCGGCGCGTCATTCAAAACAGCAGCCGCATGGCGGCTGGCACAGCCGGCCTGGTTCCCATGGCCGTAAACCACGTCCGGCGGCACAACGTCATATCGGCCGTTAATCCGCAACCACTCTTGGAGGACACATCATCATGAAGAAGATGTTCGTCGGCAGCTTGCCATCCGATGCTACCGAAGACGAAATCCGCGCTTTGTTTGCCCAACACGGCAAAGTATTTTCCATCTCGCTGGCGCATGATATTTTTAAAGGCACCTGCAAGGGCTTTGGTTTTGTGGAAATGGAGGGCCACGAGGCACGCGCCGCCATCGCAGCCCTGAATGGCCACACCTTGCGTGGTCAAATGTTGAAGGTAAACGAGGAAGACCCGAAACATGCGCGCGGGCGTGGACGTGGGCGTGGTAGGCATTGAGTTTTGTCATGACACAATAAAAAAAGAGCGGCCAGGCCGCTCTTTTTTTATTGAAAATCCTATTCCGATATCATGCATCCAACAAGTCTTTCTGGTCTGATACACAGAAATCCAGATCGTGCAGCAACCCATCTTTCAAGCCGTATACCCATCCATGCACTGTCAATGGCTGACCGCGAGCCCAGGCATCCTGAACTATGGTCGAACGACACACATGCGTGGCTTGTTCGATTACGTTCAGCTCACATAATCTTTCCAACTGTTTCTCCTCATCCTTAAGATCCGCGAGTGCGTGTTGATGGGTTTTGCTTACATCGCGCACATGCCGCAGCCAGTTATCGATCAACCCCAATTGTGCGCCGTGCCAGGCGGCCTGCACTCCGCCGCACCCATAATGTCCGCACACGATGATGTGCTGTACCTTGAGCACATCAACCGCGAACTGGATGACCGACAGGCAGTTCAAGTCAGTATGCACCACCACATTGGACACGTTGCGGTGTACAAATACCTCGCCCGGCATCAGCCCCATGATTTCGTTTGCAGGCACGCGGCTGTCGGAACAGCCAATCCACAGATATTTGGGGCTTTGCTGATCAGCTAAGCGCTTGAAGAAATCCGGCTGTTTACGGGTTATATCGCCTGCCCAGGCAAGGTTGTTGGCAAAGATTTCCGGTAGTTTTTTCACGGTTGTCCTCGCAGCGCGTTCAGGTCGCTAATTTTGCCTGCAATGCAGACTTAACGGTAGGCCATTCATCATCCAGGATGCTGTAATAGACAGTATCGCGCATGCGGCCGCTGGCAGTCAGGGTATGGCGACGCAAGATGCCTTCCTCCTTGGCTCCGATCCGCTTGATGGCCGCACGTGAGCGATCGTTGAGCGCATCGGTCTTGAGCTCAACGCGCAGACAGCCCAGCACTTCAAAGGCATATCGCAGCATCAGGAATTTAGCTTCGGTATTCACCGCTGTGCGTTGCCACGGCATGCCGATCCAAGTCCAACCGATCTCGACGTGTCGGTTCTTCAGGTCCATGTTGCTAAAGCGCGTCGAGCCCACCACCTGGCCATCTGCCACGAGTCGTGTGACAAACGGCATGCTCACCTTGCGGCGCTGATCCTCAAGGGCTGTTTCCACATATTCGAGCATCTCATCCCGGTTACGCACTGGGTTTGGGACCCACTTCCAGAGTTCCGGGTCGAGGCCAACAACGCACAGATCATCAAGGTAATTGGTAATCAACGGATCGAGCCGCACACGCGCGCCTTCAAGTGCCAGAGGGTTGGGGAACGATTGGCTCAAATCGCCGCCTTGGAACATTTTTGGTTTTGAACGCGTTTTGTCGAGACCGGATATTTATCCAGTAATCGCTTGGATCGCACGGGACGCCTGCTGAATTCTCCGCCACAGTTGGGACACACGTTGTGAAAATAGTTCTCAGCGCACTCTCGACAGAAGGTGCACTCGAAAGTGCAGATCATGGCCTCAGTGGAATCCGGTGGCAAATCCTTGTCGCAGCATTCGCAGTTGGGACACATTTCCAGCATCGTGTATCCCCTATCCATCAGCCGGCATCAAGCACGTAATCGAATTCGTAGAAATGATTGCCGTCCACAATATTGATAGTTAGCGTACCCGCAAGCCCCGTCAGTTCGCCGGCGCCAGAATCAGGTACCACTGTTACGCTCAATGCAGGCGCACCGCGATTCAGGGTACCGCTGTGCTGAAGCAGGAACGTACCCTTGCGACCATGCAGTGTACCCCTGACGTGCTCCATGGCGACATAACCAGCCGAGCCTTTGTCGGGTTTGCCCCCACTCAGCATTTCGCCCTTGCTGACGGCCGCGAGATCGCCTTTGTATTCCTTATCCAGGGACATCCTGCCGAGATTCGATTCCGCATCCTTGTTGTACGGTTCGAGAGGAACTATTTTTACTTCAAAGGTTCCGCTTGCATGAGTAGTCATGATTTCTCCCAATAGATTCTGATAATAGTGCTT
>JBOIBD010000124.1:0-7329 GCA_050739415.1 Gammaproteobacteria bacterium
AGATAGAATCACAACCTGAATACTGAAATCCATCGACCGAAATCGAGCGGATCTACAACCAGAGTATCCCCATAGTGTTTGTAACTATCGCGAACTTACAAATACTCAATTAATCAGAGCATCCTTAATATATGACACTCATAATGCTGAGGTCGGTGGTCCGACTTCACCCATAGCCACCAATTCCATAATCGTTGGCATCTTTTTTCGTAAATAACTGCAGATCTACTTACAGCTATAGACCGCTTTCGAACCTATTGTGTTGAAAAACTCGAAAATCGTCCGCGTTGGAATTTCTGTTTCAGATCTTATCAACGACCTGGTCGTACGGCTGGGGTGACCGTACGTGATTACTCACCTCGTGCTATGCAGTATTGCGGGCTGATACGGTATTTGGTGGCAGTTACCTGACCATGATCGTGTACCCGAAGGTTTCCGCCGAACATGCGGGTCAGTATGAACTTACCTGGACGTCATCGCTCGCTGACTTTACCCCTAACTTGGCCGGCAGGCATGCTAAGCAGAGCATGCCCGCCGGCTAGATACTGCAACTATTTGGCTTTGGAGTTTTCTCCGATGAACTTGGCAGCCGCGTCGTGTAATCCCTTGTGGGCTTCCGGATTCACATACACCATGTGTCCGGACGGAAAGAATGCATAGCTGATGTTGTTCTGCAGTTTCTCCGGGATGGGCAGCTGGTGCATTTCGTAGATGGCGCCGTAGAACGGCGTCGCGAGGTCCATGTAGCCGCCGATGAGCATGACCTTGAGGTCCGGATCGCGCTTCATCGCCACCGCAAGATCCGGCATCACATTGAGCGTGCCGGTGCGTGCGAAACGCGAGCCCGGCGCTTGATGCTTCATGCTCCAGTGAAAGCCGGAGATGTACGCGTACAGCGTAGGCCGGTAGAACATATCCTTGCCGAAGTCCAGGGTATCGCGCACGTAGTCGTTGAAGAGTGATACAAGTGGTGTGTCAATGGACGCATCGGTCGGGTCGTATTGCGTGTTTTCACCCATCGGGTTCATCGCTGGGCCAGTATAGCGGGCATCATAGCGGCCGGTGACATCGTCGCTGTCGCTCAGCAGTTCGTGGGTGAACTGCGGGCCGGTGATCCGCAGGTCGTCTTTCACGATGTAATCCACCGGCAGCGCGGTGTAGGCATGCAGTTGCTGCGCAATCTGGTTTTTGTCGGCAGACGAAAGCAGACTGCCCTGGTTCAGTGCCTCGAGGTACGGGCCCATGGCGAACTGCCCCACTTGTTTCAGGAACGGTTGCAATTCCACGGGACGGTTGGCCAACTTGTTGTGGTACCAGGCGATGGCAGCGTAGGTCGGCAGCGAGGTCGCGTAGGAAATGTTCACACCGGGATTGTTCTCAGGGTCGTCCGCGCTGATGTCGAAATTAAGTATCGAGGATTGCAACATGACGCCATTTAGCCCCACGTTGGCTTGTTCGAGGTCGTAGCTCAGTACCGCCGAGCGTGTGGTCCCGTAGCTTTCACCGTAAATAAAGTGCGGCGAATTCCAGCGGCTGTGTTCGGTCAGATACTGGATGATGAAGCGCGTAAAGGCCATGGCATCCGGATCCACGCCAGCAACATCTGACAGCTTGCCGACTCCGCCTTGGGCTTTGCCAAGTACGCGGCCGAAGCCCGTGCCGGGCATGTCGATGAATACTTCGTCGGTGGCGTCCAGTAGGCTGTCGCCGTTGTTGACCAGTTTGTAGGGGGGCGGCGGTGTCAGCGTGCCGTTGCCTACGACAGCGAGCTTCGGCCCCCAGGCGAGCATGTGCAGCCAGGCCGTCGAGTAACCGGGCCCACCGTTGTAAAAGAAGGTAAGCGGCCGGTCGGCATCGTTGCCGCCGCCGGTTTTGATGTAAGCGAAATAGGACATGCTGGTGTAAGGCTTGCCCTGGTTGTTTTTGATGACCATGAGTCCGGCGATTGCCTTGTAGCGGATCGTGTGACCGTCCACGGTCACCGAACCGGAAGTCACGGATTCCTGGGACTTGGGCGCCGCGACAGATGATTCTTGTTTGGCACCCGCAGCGTCCGCGTGGCCGGCGCTGGCCGCAAATGCGGGCGTAGCAAAGAGCGCGAGCACAAAGGACATCACTACAACATTGGATGATATTTGCATGTCGAATTCCTCATCGGGTTGCGGATTGCCCCGGGATTCGAGGCAGGTCGGTTGGATCGGACCGCCTTGGCAGTACCGGTTCGATGGCAATAATACGACAGGTTATTGATCGCTGTATGCTTTGGTATCCCTCCAGTCACTTAGCCAGTGGCAAGATCCGGCAAGCTACCGCCCAGCGCCGGTGCTACCATTGCTGCTGATCTCCCGTCACCAATAAGGGTAACGAATATGGATTCGCTGAAACAATTGTATTTGCGACCTTCCTGTCTTACCTCCAATTTTAAATGGCGGACAGCCGCGGCAGCGTTGCTGCTCTCGATGGGTGTAATCTGGATTTCCACGGCGAATGCCGGTATCAGTCGCGGCGACCGTTACGCGGGTGCAACTTGGGCCACGCGTTCTCCAGTGCTCGCGCAACACGGCATGGCCGCTACCGAACAGCCGCTGGCGTCGCTCGCCGCTATCGAAATCCTGCAAAAAGGTGGCAGCGCAGTGGATGCCGCAATCGCCGCCAACGCAGTGCTTGGCGTGATGCAGCCGGTGCTCAATGGTGTCGGCGGCGACTGCTTCGTCATCGTCTACGATCCCAAGACCCACAAGCTCTACGGCTACAACGGTTCCGGCTGGTCGCCAAAGGGCCGCAACCTCGCCAGGATGCAGGCTGAAGTAGCGGCCGCGTACAAAAAAGCGGGCATGAAACCCTCGGATCAGATTCCGCTATTCGGTTCGCTTTCGGTCACGGTGCCCGGTGTAGTCGATACTTGGTTTGCGCTGCACAAGCGTTTCGGTAAGTTGCCGATCAGCGAGGATTTGGCGCCGGCCATCGCGTACGCGAAGAACGGCTTCCCGGTCACCGAGATTGTCGCCAAGTACTGGAAAGGCAACTTCAGGGCGTTCGAGAGAAACCGCGGGCTGATCGAAGAGTTTGCCAATGCCAAGAAAACTTATCTGATTGATGGCCATACGCCAAACCAAGGTGAGGTGTTCCGCAATCCCGATCTGGCGAAAACCCTGTCGATGATCGCGGCCGGCGGACGCGATGCTTTCTACAAAGGCAAGATCGCGCACACCATGGCCGATTACTTCCAGCGCATCGGCGGCGATCTCACCTACTCGGACTTCGCAGATTTTCATGGAGAGTGGGTGCAACCTGAGTCAGTCAACTATCGTGGCTATGACGTGTACGAGCTGCCGCCGAATGGCCAGGGCTTCGCCGCGTTGGAGATGCTCAACATCCTGAAGGGCTTCGACCTTAAGAAGATGGGTGTTGGCAGTGCCGACGCATTGACTGCTGAGATCGAGGCCAAGCGCCTGGCCTACGCGGATCTCGCGAAGTATTACGCCGACCCACGCTTTTACAATGCACCGATCAAAGGCCTTTTGTCAGACAAGTATGCCGATCAGCGCCGCAAGTTGATCAATCTGAACCATGCCAACCCGAACATCGGACCCGGCGACCCGCGCTTGTTCAACGGCGACACCACCGATTTCGAAACCGCCGACGATAGCGGCATGATGGTATCCATGATCCAGTCCAACTACGCTGGTATGGGCTCCGGTCTGGTCGCCGATGGACTCGGCTTCATGTTCCAAGATCGCGGTGCACTGTATTCACTGCAGGACGGCGCTGCCAACGTGTATGCACCGCGCAAGCGACCGTTTCACACCATCATTCCCGCCTTCGTAATGAAGGATGGCCAGCCGTGGCTCGCCTTCGGCGTCATGGGCGGCGATATGCAGCCGCAAGGCCATGTGCAGGTGCTGGTCAACATGATCGACTTCGGCATGAACGTTCAGGAAGCCGGAGACGCCGCCCGCTGGCGGCATTTCGGCAACGCCACTGCAACCGGTCTGCCGTCGCAAGGCATTGGTACGGTAGAGATGGAATCCGGCTTCGACCCGGCGGTCAAGGCGGAACTAGCCAAACGTGGCTACAAGATCGTGCCCGGGACTGGCGCCTTCGGCGGCTACGAGGCGATCATGTGGGATCCCGTGCAGCACGTGTACTGGGGCGCCAGCGAGATGCGCAAGGATGGCGAAGTGATCGGCTATTGATCAACAAGACCTAACTAAACAGTACTGCGTTTCTGGTTGTTGCTACCGAAGGTTTGAAGAAATAACGCGCCTGTAGCTCAGTTGGGTGAGCCGGTGATTTCAGACGAAGCACTGCTTCGTCCCGGCGAACGCGAGGCAGGGAAGCCGAGCTGGCGGGTATACCATGGATGGGTACTGCTATCGATAATTTGAAGAAATTACGCGCCTGTAGCTCAGTTGGATAGAGTACCTGGCTTCGAACCAGGTGGTCGGGAGTTCGAGTCTCTCCAGGCGCGCCAAATAGTAAGAGCTCACTAAACAGTGAGCTATTTCATCAGCATTTTAATTATCACGGGGCTTTTCCAGAGAACCCAACAGTCGACCGTTGATGATCCGACCATAGTAACTATCCCGGCTATGGTATTTGTTGCGTGCAGCTTCCACGCTACCGGTAAAGCGCGGATCCTGCGGGCGTGGGTGACTGACGACGAATGCCGCTACATCCCAGGCCTGCTGATCCGTCAAAAAATCGCCGGCGCCATATGGCATGTTGGCCTTAATGAAACCAGCCGCGTTGCTGATACGTCCCATGCCGGCACCCCAGTTGAATGATTTTGATCCCCATAGTGGCGGGAATACCGATTCGCCACGAGCCTCGCGGCCTTCACCCTCCTCGCCGTGGCACATGGCGCAACTCGATGCATACACTTTCGCGCCACGCTCGATATCTGGTGCCAGCGGCGGCGATTGAAGTTTCAGATAGCCTGCGCCTTTGGGTGTGATGCCCACTGGCAGACCGGTAGCGAGCCAGTGGAAATAGCTCACCAAAGCACCTATTTCCGGACTGTCGGCAGCCGGCGGTTTGCCGTTCATACTGAATTGGAAACAACCCTGGATGCGTTCTTCGAGTGTATTCACCTGATGGTTCTTGCTGCGGTACTTGGGGTAAACCACGTAGGCGGCCCACATGGGCGCCGAATTCGCGCGCCGGCCACGGTCAAGATGGCAACTGGAACAATTCAGTGCATTGCCGACATATCGGCTGGCATAGTGTTGGGTGTCTTCAAAAATCAATCGGCCACGCCAGATCATGTCGCCGTCAGGATCGGCTGGAATCGCTGATTCTGGCGGTGGCGTGAAATTCTGCGGTGACTGGGCGGTAAATTTATACGCCGCATCATGAGGTGGACGTTTCGCCTGCGGTTTCTCGCCCAGCTTGAGTGAGGCGATGTATGCAGTTACAGCCTGCACATCGGCATCGCTTAACCCCTCACTTATCTGGCTCATGATCGCAAGCGGTGTGTAGCCGACGTGACCGTGTATCTTACGAAATAGCTCAAGTGTGGCGCTCATGTATTGCGGTGACTGGCCGGCTAGTGCGGGAATCGCAGGTGCGACGCCCCCCATGTCCGGACCGTGGCAACGTGTGCAGCCCGGAACGCCGTGTTGCCAATCGCCCACCGTCACGAGCTGACGTCCGCGCGCACGCTCCACGGGAGTCAAGGCACCAGCATGTGGTGTAAACGCTGGTTTGAGTGTGCTGAAGTAATCGGCAAGCGCCACGACATCCACGTCGCTCAGATTCTGAGCCACCGGCTGCATCATGCCGTTTGGCCGAACGCCGCTGCGGAAAAAACGCAATTCCTGTTGCAGATATTCCGTCGGCTGACCAGCGATACGCGGGAATATTCCGCCGCCTTGACCCTGCACGCCGTGGCATGCCGCGCAGGTCTGCGCAATAACGGGTGGGTTGTGAGTATCAGCAGCGTAGACTACAGGCGCGACCAATACGCCGACTGTCGCAAGTATCGCAATAACCGAGATATGGATTTGGCGCGACATCAGTTCTCTCAGTGAGCCGGCAGTTGCGAATCGGGTGGCAGGAACCCGTAATGATGATAAATCGCCTGAGCGACCGGGCTAGTCAGAAATTGCAGGAATTCGCGCGCGGCTTGTGGATGCGGCGCATCTTTCATCAGGCCAGCGGTATAGGTCACCTGCATATTATCCTGCGTCGGGAGGCTCACGGTGCTGATGGGATTATGCAAGATGTGTTCCTGGAAGTAGGCTTCGGTATACCACACCGGCCCCACGTCCGATTCCCGGCGCAGGATGCGCAACGGTGTTTGCCGATGGTGTATCTGTGTCAGATAGGTACTATTGTTCTTGACTTTCACATCCATGATTTCATGCACCAGCGCTTCGCCGCCAGCTTTGCGATACAGGGCTTCGATGGCGCCGGCGATGCCTTCCCATTTCGGGTTGGGCATGCTCACGCGCACATCGGCACGTCTCAGGTGCTTGAGGCCGGTAATATGTTTGGGATTACCCTGGTACACCATCAGCGCCAGGCGATTGCGTGCATAGTCTTCTGTTGCAGTGAACCAATGTTTGTTCTGCTGCAATTCCAGGATACGCTTACGCCCGGCGGTGTAGATATCCGGCTTGAGCACTATGCGCAGATTGCCCATGATTAACGCGCCCTCATCGATCTGATCAACGAGGATACCGGGCGGCAGGGTTTCGACAAAAAAATGCGCCGGTATTGTGGATATTGTTTCTGATACGCCTGCACCAGATCGTGCACCACCATGAACTGGTTGCCGGCAAAGAACACCGTGAGTTGCGGATTGACCACGTCGCCGTGCAGGTCTGAAACAATATCAATTTCCGGAACAGTAAAGTGCTTGCCACTTAGCGGCGGCGGATTCCAGGGCGGCAGATAATCTGTTTGCCCGGCGGCCGATACGGGGATGCTCCCCATAAGCAGTGTGGCACACAAAAGTGTGCCGCTCATTATATGGGACGCTTCACGCATGGCCGATCCACGTTAGAACCCTGAAAATCCCATTCGCGCTGGGCCCTTCAACATGCCTATCCTGAGCAAAGTCGAAGGGCCCTGGTGCGAACACAAAATAAATTTCCGTCACAAGGGCATCAAAGCATAGCCGTCGTGCTGCAGGATGATAATGGTGGAAAGCGCCGACAGGGCAACCTTCACATCCGGGTCCACCCAGCTGGACTGATAGTTGAAGCCTGCCAATGCCTGACCACATACTGCGATTTCAACGCCTGCGGCCTTCAGTTCTTTGATAACTTTGAGGTTTGGATTGTCTACGCCGAATTCTTTCTTGTAATGGGCATTGTCCAAGGA
>JBOIBD010000125.1:0-7217 GCA_050739415.1 Gammaproteobacteria bacterium
GTGGCGCTGGAATACCTGCGGGATTTTCCGCAGCACGTACGCAGCGTGATCCTGGATGGTGTAGTGCCTGCGGATCGGGTCCTGGGTCCTGGCGTGTCGCTTGACGCACAACAGGCGCTGAACGGTATTTTCCTGCGCTGCGTGACGGATATTGACTGCCACAAGGCGTTTCCTGATCTCACGACCACGTTCACGCATCTGCAACACATGCTCGAGCAACGTCCTGTGACAGTAAATCTGCGCGATCCACTTACCGGCGCACCGCTGACGAAAACACTCACTTGGGATCAGGTAGTCAACGCAGTACGGTTCATGAGCTATGCCAGTGAGACCGCAGCGCTCCTGCCGTTGCTGATCCATCAAGCGGGTGCGGCACAGGATTACCTGCCGCTCATGGCCAACGCACTATTCTTTACCCAACAGATCAACGGCAGCATCGCAATCGGCATGAATGCCGCTGTGCTGTGCACCGAGGACGTACCGTTCTACAAGCCCGACGCCGCAATGCAAAAAGCCATTGCCGATACCTACGTCGGCGCCACACCGGTGACGCAACTTATACAGACCTGCGAGAACTGGCCACGCGGCGTGATGGAACCGGATTTCAAACAACCGGTGGTATCAACCAAACCGGTACTGTTGATCTCGGGGCAGGACGATCCGATCACGCCCCCATCCAATGCGACCGATGCCGCCAAGACACTTTCCAACAGCTTGTCCATCGTGGTGCCCGGCCAGGGTCACGGCAATGCGTACCGTGGCTGCATACCGAAGCTCATGGCGCAGTTTGTAGAACAGGCCTCGGTAAAAAATCTGGATACTGCCTGTGTGAAGAAAATCCAACCGTTCCCTTTCTTTACCAGTTTCACTGGGCCTGGACCATAAAATGAATAATTCCGGGCTCGTAGGAGCGGCCGTCCCGGCCGCGATGAGATTTGGAATACCACCGGTGTCGCGGCGAAAGCAGATTTTTGCTCCTGCATTGCTGCATTTCCACCATCCATGGCGGTCATCGCCGCTCCCACAATGTGATTTTTCAGGTCATCTACCATGATTGAAGTCCGCAACATCAGCAAGCATTTCGGTGCGGTACAAGCCGTGAAAGAAGTGAATTTCTCCGCACCCGACAGCCGCATCACGGGTCTGCTGGGTCCGAATGGCGCGGGCAAATCCACTACGCTGCGCATCATCTCGACGGTGCTCAAACCCGACGGCGGCACGGTGCTGGTGGACGGCAGCGATGTGCGCAGCGACAGCGAGTCCGCGCGTCTTAAACTCGGTGTGCTACCGCATGCCAGCGGACTGTATCCACGGCTCTCGGCCGAAGAAAACATCCGCTATTACGGCGAATTGAACGGCCTCGAAGGTGTGGCCCTCAAAAAACGTATCGCCGAATTAGTGGAACTGCTGGAAATGCAGGACTTCGCCACGCGGCCGGCGAAGGGGGTTTCCCAGGGGCAGCGCATCAAGGTGGCGCTCGCGCGAGTGTTGGTGCACCGGCCGAAGAACGTCGTGCTGGATGAACCCACCAACGGACTGGATGTAATGGCCACACGCGCGCTGCGCGCCATCATCAAGCGACTGCGTGATGAAGGCCATTGCGTATTGTTCTCCAGCCACGTGATGCAGGAAGTGGCGGCGCTGTGCGACGACATCATTATCATCGCGCACGGGTGCATCGTCGCGCGCGGCACCCCGGATGATATCCGGCGACAGACAGGTGAAACCGATCTGGAAGAAGCCTTCGTGAAAGCCGTGGGTAATGCGGAGAGTACAGGCTCATGATGCGAAAACTCTGGATCGTGTTTCGCAAGGAAGTGATAGATAACTTGCGTGACCGACGCACGCTGCTCACGGTGCTGGTGTTCGGGCCGTTATTCGGACCGATCTTCTACCTCGGCATGATGAACGTCATGGCCAACAAGCAGTTGGCAAACCTGAATGAGCCGCTCAAGCTGCCCGTGCAAGGCGCACAATACGCGCCCAACCTGATAGGTTTCCTCAAGCAGCACAATACAGAAATCCAATCCGCGCCGGCTGATCCCGAACAGTCAGTGATGGACGGAAAAACGGACGTGTTGCTGATTATTCCCAAAGAATATGCAGAGGCATTCCGTGCTGGCAAGCCGGCGGTGTTGCAACTGGTGATGGATCAGTCCAAAGATTCAGCGCGAAAGAACGTTAGTCGTACCCGCGACCTGCTGCAAACGTATAGCCGGGAAATCGCAGCGTTGCGTTTGTTGGCACGCGGTGTCGATCCGAGTACCGTCGAACCCCTGGCTGTCGAAAGTCTGGATGTGTCCACGCCGCAATCCCGTGCTATACTGATACTGGGCTTCGTGCCGTACTTTTTCCTGTTCGCTGCCATCATCGGTGCATTCTATCTCGCCATTGACGCCACCGCCGGTGAGCGCGAACGCGGCTCCCTGGAACCGTTACTCACTACTGCGGTGTCGCGCGGTACGCTCATCTCCGGCAAACTCGCCGCTGTGACGTTATTCTCTGCGGTGTCGCTCGGGCTCGACGTGATCGCGCTGTCCTGGAGCCAGGGGTTGATACCCGCAGCCAAACTCAACATCGTGGTGAATTTCGGCTGGCACACCGCACTCGCGACTTTTCTGGTGATGCTGCCATTTTGCCTGCTTATCGCGGCATTGCTCACGGTCGTGGCCTCGTTCACCCGCAGTTACAAGGAAGCCCAGACCTGGCTATCGTTCATTTTCATCCTGCCCATGATCCCGGTGTTCGGGCTATTTTTGTTCCCTGCCGAACCGAATATATGGATGATGTTCATCCCGGCCCTAAGCCAGGACGTGCTGGCAACTTCCCTCATGAAAGGTGTGGCCCTCAGCAGCGGGTTCCTGGCAGTCTCGGTCATCAGCACTTTAATCATCGGCCTGTTGCTGGCCTGGCTCGCAGCGTGGCTGTATCGCCGCGAGAAAGTCTTGGGTTGAAGATTAACTGTTTTTCATCAGGACAAAACCGCTTTTCGCGGGTCTATACTCATTGTCAGCCATTGCTGGAAATGGCCAAGAACATGGGCAAACTGAGCATCACATTGTTAATCGTCTGCGTGACGTTCCTGTTTTCGGGGATTGCGTTCGCGGACGGTACGCAAGTCTATAAATGGGTGGATAGCCACGGCGTTGTGCATTACAGCGATAAAGCCCCTGCCAATCCCGATCAACCCGTGACGAGCATGACGTTTCCCGCACCTCCGGCCAACGCGGCGCAGACCGAAGCGGAAAACAAGGCATGGATCGCGAGTACCCAGCAGTGGTTTCAGAGCGTCGTGTCACTGGAAAACCAGCAGCAATACAACCAGATACTGGCGTGGCAGGAATCACAGGATCAAGCAGCGGTGAGCAGCTCTGACTCTTCTCAGTCTGACTCCACCCAGAATATCCTGTACACGAGCCAGATCTACGGTGGTTATCGCGGCTTCGATTACAAGCACTGGCGGCACAAACCTAGGCCTGTCCATCCGATAGCCCCGCCGGTACTCAAGCCATCTCCATGGAACACACGACCCAATCCTGCGTCGTCGCAGTTATACAATACCAATCCAAATATTCATTTTTAGAAATCAAATCTTGGTCACGAACCGATAATATTTTTATGAAGTACTTGTGCAGGCACTGTTTCATAGCAAAGTAGGCTGGGTCTTCGAATCATCAGCATCCCCTGCTTTTGCCCTTTCTATCATTCTCTTAACAGCAGAATTAGTCTTTATAGCTGCTACATCTATTTCTGGGTGTTTTCGTGCGAACACTCTAAATATTTCGTCTGTAAACGCTTGCCCTATTGCCTCAACACCGTTGAAATCGAAGACTACAACTTTAAACAACTCAATTCTTGCCAACAGCCGTTTTGCTTGTGAGCGCGAAATAAGTTGATCATTCCCATACTGGGCCAATCGCACGGGTACTACTGTTTTGTTGAATCCATACTCATCTCCTGATGCGAATTGATTAAAAACCTTTGTCGTTGTTCTAGACGTATGGTTGTGCAAATTCATGTATACAGCAGTTCTAGATTCAAAGTTTTGTTCTAAAACCCAATCTTCGTTTTCGCCAAAAGTATGAGAAAAATAGACTCCACCCGACATAATACTAAAGTTATCAAACATTCGTGATGTAAAGAAGATACCTTCACCGGTATGGCGTGCAGGGTCAGTGGTCAACTTTCCCTTAGATAATTCAAGAACAGCATGACGTTCATCCAAAAGATCCATTTGCTTCTGAATTTTCTTGAAAATCCCTACGCCGTTATCAACAACATACATTTCTGTATTCGCTGCTGTTTTCTTTATTAAGACATAAATAGCTGTGCCCCCTGAATGATCAATCGCGTTATTAAACATTTCTGTGAAACCATAATGCCAAATACCCGCAATGTTATCTGGCATCTTTCCAATGATTGGTGCGATATCAGTACGCCATACCACGTCTTCAGCTAAATCTTTTGATATCTTGTAAACCTTGCTCCATTCCTCAGCAGGTGCGAGTGTGTAAAGCCTACTCCGAGTCTTTCCGGCCACAGCGATCGCTGTCTCACCTTGAAGCCGTTGTAAGTGCTTATTTACAGCTTGTCGGGTAATACCAAAGTGCTCACCGGTCACTTTGCTAATGTCACTAGGATGTTTTTCGACGTGCTCGAGAATGAATTTGCGGATATCCTCACCACGCGCTCGAACCTTATTCATTGTCAACCTTAAGTATATTATTCGTCAACCATAAGACACCACATTGTCAACCCTATAATCTTGATTGTCAACTGTTTTGTACAAGAAAACAAGGTTATTTATTTAAGTTAGCCGAACTAAGAGCCGAATCCGTAGTGAAATGTCATCTTTTGAGCTATTTTCCGATACAAAAGCTCGAAAATATTTTTGCCAACAGATCCTCACTGGTAAATTCTCCGGTGATCTCGCTCAGGCAGAGTTGCGCGAGACGCAATTCTTCCGCCAGCAATTCGCTGGCACGTTCCTGCAGACGCTGTTGCGCAACATCAAGGTGATCGCGCGCTCTATCCAAGGCTTCCACATGCCGGCGGCGGGCTGTAAAGCTGTCGTCACCGTATGCGTGAAAACCGGCTGCTTCTTTGAGATGCACTCTCAGTAATTCCATGCCCTCACCGGTTTTTGCGGACAATGCCACATGGTTTGAAGCCGCGCTCACACCACCTTCCGGTTTGCGCCCGGTCAAATCAATCTTGTTGTAAATAATTGTCGCTGGCAAGTTCGCCGGAAATTGTTCCAGGATGTGTTTATCCTCAGCGGAAAATCCTCGGATGTCATCCACCACCAGCAACACCCGGTCGGCGGTGCGAATCGCTTCCCATGCACGACGCACACCTTCCTGCTCCACCACATCGCCACTCTCGCGCAATCCGGCAGTATCAATCACATGCAGCGGCAAACCGTCGAGATTGATGTGCTCGCGCAGCACGTCTCGAGTGGTGCCTGGAATCTCGGTGACGATAGCAGCATCGTGTCCCGCCAGACGATTGAGCAGGCTGGATTTACCGGCATTGGGTCGCCCAGCGATGACCATGGTCAGGCCTTCGCGCAACAGGCTGCCCTGCGTGACTGCGTCTGCCAGTGCGCTAAAGTCTGCACGGATCGCCGCGAACCGCTCCGCCACCTTGCCATTACTGAGAAAATCCACTTCTTCTTCGGGAAAATCGATGGCTGCTTCCACAAACATGCGCAAGGCAATCAGCGTTTCCACCAGCGCATGCACGCGCGCGGAGAACTCACCACGCAAGGACCGCATCGCGGCACGCGCGGCTTGTTCGCTACCACTGTCTATGAGGTCGGCGATGGCCTCTGCCTGAGCCAGATCCAGTTTGTCGTTCAGAAAGGCACGTTCGGAAAATTCGCCGGGCCGCGCCAGACGCGCGCCCAGTTCACACACGCGCTTCAGCACCAGCGACAGCACGATTGGTCCGCCGTGACCGTGCAATTCCAGTACATCTTCGCCGGTGAAGGAATGTGGCGCGGGGAAAAACAACGCAAGACCGGTGTCCAACTGTGCGCCATTCGCATCCGTGAACGGCTGAAATACCGCCTGCCGCGCGGGTGGCACCCGGCCCAGCAAAATGCTTGCCAGAGTTGTTACGGTCGGACCGGACACGCGCACGATGCCGATACCGCCGCGTCCGGCAGGCGTGGCGATGGCGGCGATGGTATCGGTCACGGACGTTGCGAGGGGTTTCATGGGAAAATCATCTTGGATTCTTTCTGCATCATAACCGCAGGCAAAGGCAGGTCACCATGTCAGGCGAAACCGTTCATTTCCCCAATGCAGCCGGCCAGCAATTGGCTGGCCGCCTCGAGATGCCCGTGCATGGCAAACCACGCGCCTATGCGCTTTACGCCCACTGCTTCACCTGCGGCAAGGATGTGCGCGCCGCCGTGGATATCTGCCGTGCTCTGTGCCGACAGGGTATCGCGGTGCTGCGATTCGACTTCACTGGCCTGGGCGAAAGCGAAGGTGTATTTGCCGACACGACCTTGTCCAGCAGCACCTCGGATCTGGTGCAGGCAGCAAAATTCCTCGCCGAGCAGTACGAAGCACCCAAGATTCTGGCGGGCCATTCGCTGGGCGGTACCGCGGTGCTGGAAGCAGCGCACCGGATTCCAAGCTGCATCGCGGTGGCAACCATCGCCGCACCCGCCAATCCGGAGCACGTGGCCGGTCTTTTGGGCGCGGCGCGGCAGGTCATCGAGCAGCATGGCGAAGCCGATGTGATGTTGGCGGGCCGCAAGTTTCATTTCAAAAAGGCCTTCCTGGAGGATCTGAGAAACCAGGGCTGGCAGCAGACTATCCGCACCTTGCGCAAACCACTCCTGATCTTCCACTCGCCCACCGACGAGACCGTGGATATCAGCAACGCCGGATTGATTTTTGCCGCAGCACTGCATCCCAAGAGTTTCGTATCGCTGTCCGGCGCGGACCATTTGCTGTCACGTCGTGAGGATTCCGAATATGTAGGCTTGCTGCTGGCGGCCTGGGCCACGAAATATTTGGGCGAGCTGGACATAAAACCGCTAACCAGTCTGGCGGCGGAAGGTGAAGTCGTGGTGCGAATCAATAGGGATCATTACCAAACCGACGTATACACCGGTGCGCACCAGCTGGTGGCGGACGAACCCAGGGATGTAGGCGGAACCGACGCCGGACCTTCGCCTTATGGCTTCCTAACCAGTGCAC
>JBOIBD010000126.1:0-7199 GCA_050739415.1 Gammaproteobacteria bacterium
TGCTGAGCTTTAAGATATCCGGCCGACGCAAGGCTGGTGCCGACGGGGAGACTCGAACTCCCAAGGGTTTTGCCCACTACCACCTCAAGGTAGCGTGTCTACCAATTCCACCACGTCGGCATTTCGATCCTCTGGATACCGGCGCGCTGCCAGCCTTCCACAAAGAGTTTCAATTTTAACGTACCGCAGCGTCAAAAAGCGATGCTGCACTGACCGAGAAGCTTGCCCTTCGCGATCGATCAATTGCCCGGAGACTTGGCTGGTGGAGTGGGTGTTGTACTCTTGGGCGGCGATGCCGGTGGTGTTTTGGAGGTGGAAGGTGTTTGCGATGCTGGCTGTGTACTTGCAGCCTGTTGTTGAGCCGCGCGTTCCACGATGCTTTGCGGAGTAGCCGTCGTGTGATGAGACAGGTAGGCCATGGCCAGAGCCAGGATGAAAAACAGCGTTGCCAGTACGGCCGTGGCATGACTCAGAAAATTTGCCGAACCACCCGCGCCGAACACGGTGCCAGAGGCGCCGCTGCCGAATGCCGCGCCGGCATCCGCGCCTTTGCCCTGCTGCAGCAAGATCAGCACGACTAGTGCCACGGCAACAAATACCAGTACGATTTCAAGAATGGTGTACAGCATGGATACGCTCAAAATGACGATGAATGAATCAGACTGCCGCCTTGCAGATGGCCAGGAACTCACGTTCCTCCAGTGAGGCACTGCCCACCAAACCACCGTCAATATCAGGCATACGGAACAGCTCGGCGGCGTTGGAAGCCTTGACGCTGCCGCCGTACAACAGGCGGATATCGGCGGCTATTCTAGCATCCCCGGCGCGGACGCGGCCACGAATAAAAGCATGGACCTCTTGTGCCTGCTCGGGCGAGGCCGTTTTACCGGTACCGATAGCCCATACTGGTTCGTATGCCACGACTGCGTCGGCAAATGTTGAAACTCCGGCAGCATCCAGAACTGCTTCAAGCTGCCGCGTAACCACCGCATGGGTCTCGCCACGCTGATTCTCCGCCAGAGTTTCACCCACACACAGGATGGGTATGAGGCCGGCCTTCTGAGCAGCCATGAATTTTCGCGCCACCAGCGCATCGGTTTCGCCATACAGTGCGCGGCGTTCCGAATGACCCACGATCACGTAGTGGCAGTCGAGGTCACGCAGCATCGAACCCGAGACTTCGCCGGTATGTGCTCCGTTATCCTCGGGACAGACATCTTGGGCGCCCAAGAGCAGCGCACTGCTTTTGAGTAACCGTGCCATGTCCGCCAGATACACAAACGGTGGACAAATCAGCACTTCAGTATCGGCAGAAGTTTCGAGCCCTGCGAGAATAGCGCTGACAAGACGTGTCGCACTCTCGCGCGAGCCATTCATCTTCCAGTTGCCAGCTACCAGCGAGGAGCGCATTGGGTGTCCAAATGATATCTAAAGGGCGCGCAAGCTTAGCGGCAGCCTTTGAGGAAATCAACGCGTCGTCGCAGAGCGCACGACTTCGGCGATACTTTCGGCAAACCGGCGAGTTACGTCCGCATCGTCACTCTCCACCATGACTCGCACCACCGGTTCGGTGCCCGAAGCACGCAGTAGCACACGCCCTTTACCGTTAAGCTGATGCTCTACGCTGTGTACTGCGGAACGGATCGCTGGGGTTTCCAGATCCACCCGCTCGTGCGTCTTGACGTTCACCAATATCTGCGGGTATTTGTGCATACCGGCTCGCATCGTCGCCAAGTCACGGCCGTCAGAGCGGAGCGCTTCCAGTACTTGCAATGCGGAAATGATGCCGTCGCCGGTAGTAGTGCGATCCAGGCAAATGATGTGGCCTGAATTTTCGCCGCCCAATATGCCTTTATGCTCTTCCAGCATGGCCAGCACATAGCGATCACCCACCTTGGCACGATGAAATTCAATGTCGTGCGCGGCCAGCGCCTGCTCCAAGCCGAGATTGCTCATATGCGTACCGACCACCGGGCCGCGCAGTGACTGCTCCTGTTTGCGCGCCATGGCGATGATGAACAGCAACTCATCTCCATCTACCAGCTCGCCCAGGTGATCCACCATCATGACTCGGTCACCGTCGCCATCAAAGGCAATACCTAGTTGTGCGCCGTCCTCCAATACTTTGCGCCGTAAGGCTTCGGGATGCGTGGAGCCACAATCTTTGTTGATATTCAGGCCATCCGGATGCACGCCGAGTGCCATAACCTGCGCACCCAAAGCAGTGAACACCTCTGGTGCAATTTTATAGGTAGCACCGTTGGCGCAATCCAACACCAGCTTCATCCCTGCGAGATTCAAGTCGCTGCTCACGCTGGCTTTGCAGAATTCCATGTAGCGTGTAGCCGCATCCTGCATGCGACGCACACCGCCCAGCGCGGCGGAATCTACCGTCGTAAATGTGTGAGTGATTTCCTCTTCGATACGTAATTCAGTTTCATCTGGCAGCTTTCGGCCATCGGCTGAGAAAAACTTTATGCCATTATCCTGAAATGAATTATGAGATGCGCTGATCACTACTCCTGCACGCGCACCGGTCAAGTGTGTGAGATAGGCGATAGCCGGTGTCGGCATCGGTCCCAGCAATCTTACATTTACGCCTGCTGCAGATAACCCTGCCTCCAGCGCGGATTCAAACATGTAACCGGAGATGCGTGTGTCCTTGCCGATGAGTACCGTGCCGCCGCCTTGTGGCGCCAGCACCCGCCCCGCGGCCCATCCCAGACGCAACACGAAGTCGGCGCTCATCTGTGGGCTGCCTACTTCGCCACGAATGCCGTCGGTGCCGAAGAACTTGCGCGTCATTTCGAAATCTCGCTACGCCGACAATTGAATGCGGATTCTAACATCCAGGCACACGCACCGCGGACGCTACTATGAGTGCTTCCACGGTCGGCTTCACATCATGGGTGCGGACAATGTGAGCGCCATGCAGCACCGCCACCACGGCAGCGGCTATGCTGCCCTGCAAACGCTGGTCGGACGGCGCGCCTCCGAGCAAGCTACCGATGCTGGATTTTCGTGATAGACCCACCAGTACTGCGTAGCCAAGAGACGTGAAATCGCGGAGATGGCGCAGCAGCTCAAGATTGTGTTCCAGGGTCTTGCCGAAACCGAAACCGGGATCAATCAACAGGCTCGCGCGCGGGATGCCAGAGGCTTCACACATCCGGATGCGATCATCAAGAAATTGTTTCACTTCTACCACGACATTTCCGTAATGCGGATTCTTCTGCATGCTGCGCGGTTCACCCTGCATGTGCATGAGACACACGGGCACTTTGCATTCGCGCGCCGTTTCGACAGCACCCGGCAGACGCAACGCATACACGTCATTGATCATGGCAGCGCCGGCATGCACCGCCTCGCGCATGACTTCGGGCTTGCTGGTATCGATGGAAACCGGCACATCGATCTCACGTGACAGGCGTTCGATGAGCGGGATGACGCGATCCAGTTCCTGCTCTGCGCTTACCGCGTGCGCACCGGGCCGGGTAGATTCACCGCCGATGTCCAGGATGTCGGCGCCTTCTTCCATCATTTTGACTGCCTGACGCAGGGCCGCATCAAAATCCGTAAATAAACCACCATCGGAAAACGAATCCGGCGTGCGGTTCAGCACACCCATCACGCGAGGTTGCGATAAATCCAGCGTACGTTGACCCAGTTGCAATTGCACCAGCCTATCCTGGCAATCCACCAATGGAAAAGCCGGCGCAAAGCGCCGGCTACTTGAATTACATTGTTTTAAGGGCACCTCTAAAAATCAGAGATTTTGGTTTCTGGGTAGGCAGAAATGACCGAGGAACCGGAGTGTACGCGCTAGTACATGAGGCTTCCGAGGTCATTTCTAACACCCACAATTTCTAACACCCGCAGAAAACAAAAGATCAATTTTTAGAGGCGCCCTTAATGCTGACTGGCGTGGCCGCTGCTCTTGGCAGCGGCAGTAGTGGGCGTGGCTGTCGGTGCGGCCACAGGCGCAGGCGCGCCCCCCTGTACAGAGTCAGGCTGGCCGCCACGGTCATCATCATCCCACCCCTTGGGCGGCCCAGGCTGCTTGCCGCTCATGATGGCATCAATCTGATCGGAATCAATGGTTTCGTATTTCATCAGCGCTTCAGCCATGACATGCAATTTCTGGAGATTATCCTGCAACAACTCCTTGGTGCGCTGGTAATTGCGATCTATGAGTGCACGCACTTCCACGTCTATGGTGCGCTGGGTATCACCCGAAACCTGCTTGTGACGCGCGACAGAATGTCCCAAGAACACCTCGCCCTCATCTTCCTCGTAGGTAAGTGGTCCCAGTTTTTCCGACAGACCCCATTTGGTGACCATGTTGCGTGCGATCTGGGTGGCGCGTTCGATATCGTTGGCAGCGCCGGTGGTCACGCATTCCTCACCAAAGATGATTTCTTCCGCCACACGTCCGCCAAACAAGCTGGACAACTGGCTTTCCAGACGGCGCTTGCTGTAACTGTAGCGGTCTTGCTCGGGTAGGAACATGGTGATGCCGAGTGCACGACCGCGCGGGATGATGCTGACTTTGTAAACCGGATCGTGGTCTGGCACCAGCCGACCGACGATGGCATGGCCGGATTCGTGGAACGCGGTGAGCTTCTTCTCCTCCTCGCTCATCACCATGGAACGGCGCTCAGCCCCCATCATGATCTTGTCCTTGGCCTTCTCGAATTCATCCATGCTCACCGTGCGCTTGTTCTTGCGTGCAGCAAACAGCGCTGCCTCATTCACCAGATTGGCGAGATCGGCGCCGGAGAACCCTGGCGTACCGCGCGCAATGATGGCGGGTTTCACATCGTCGGCAATCGGGACTTTGCGCATGTGTACTTTGAGGATTTGCTCGCGGCCGCGAACGTCGGGCAAAGGCACTACCACCTGGCGATCGAAACGACCAGGACGCAGCAAAGCCGGATCCAGCACATCAGGACGGTTGGTGGCGGCGATTACGATCACGCCCTCGCTGCCCTCGAAGCCATCCATCTCCACCAGCAGTTGATTCAAAGTCTGCTCACGTTCGTCGTGGCCGCCGCCCAGACCGGCACCACGATGCCGTCCCACCGCGTCGATCTCATCTATGAATATGATGCAAGGTGCATGTTTCTTAGCTTGCTCGAACATGTCGCGCACGCGCGAGGCACCCACACCCACGAACATCTCGACGAAATCCGAGCCGGAGATCGAGAAGAACGGCACTTTGGCTTCACCGGCGATGGCTTTGGCCAACAAGGTTTTGCCAGTGCCCGGTGAACCTACCATCAGTACACCGCGAGGAATACGCCCGCCGAGCTTCTGGAACTTGCCGGGGTCGCGCAGAAATTCCACTAGCTCAGCGACTTCTTCTTTGGCCTCTTCCACGCCAGCCACGTCACTAAAGGTAATCTTGATCTGATCTTCGCTCAGCATACGCGCACGGCTCTTGCCGAACGACATGGCGCCGCGGCCACCGGCACCGCCGGACATCTGGCGCATGAAGTAAATCATTACAGCGAGGAACAACACGATTGGCCCAAAGGAAATCAGTACCTGTAACAGCCAGGAGGTTTGCTTGGGCGGATTAGCTTCGATCTTCACATTCGCGTTGTTCTTGCGCAGGGACTCCACCAGCGGCGCAAAATCCGTGGTGAGCGGGCTGTAGGTGCTGAATTTCTCCCCAGAAGACAGACTACCGGTGATGCTGCGACCATCGAATGTGACATTCGTAATGCCACCTTGCTGTACGTCCGTGAGGAAGGTGGAATAGGCGAGAGCCTGGGTCTTGCTGCTGCTGCTGGAAGTAAAGCTGTTGAAAACGGCCAGTAGTACTACCGCAATCAGGATCCAGATGAGCAGGGTTTTGAGAAAATCGTTCAAAATCAGGTTCCTCACAGACACCACGACTTCAGCGTCATAGTTCATTCTAGCATTTAGACAGCCCTAGGCCCTTGGATGCTTCGCCAGTAAATACAGTTCGCGGCTGCGTGCCCGCGAGGCCACTGGTTTGCGGGTCGCCACGCTGCGGAAGCTTCGCCGTACAGTCTGCAGATACGCAGGGAATCCTGTGCCCTGGAAGGTCTTCACCAGAAACGCACCTTGAGACCCAAGTACCGGTCGAGCAAACTCCAACGCCAGTTCAGCCAGATACATACTCCGCGGTTGATCAATGGCTTCCTCCCCGCTTATGTTGGGGGCCATATCCGACAAAACAAGGTCTACGGGCCGGCCCACCAAGTGAGCCTGCAGCCCTGCCAAAACGGCTTCCGAGCTGAAATCCCCCTGAATAATCTCCACACCCTGTATTGGCTCCATCGGCAGGATATCCAGCGCCAGCAGCTCGCCACGGCCCTTCAGGATTTTTGCCGCGTACTGGCTCCAGCCTCCGGGTGCAGCGCCTAAATCCACGATGGTCATCCCCGGTTTGATGAGTTTGTCGCGTTGCTGGATCTCCTCGAGCTTGAACACAGCGCGGGAACGCCAGCCTTCCTTCTGGGCGCGTTTCACGTACTCATCGGAGAAATGTTCGGCCAGCCAGCGAGCGCTGCTTTTGGTGCGTTTAGGCATGACACGAAGTTACGTTGCCCAGCACGCGCTGCTATTCGTAGTGCACGTCAATGATCTCGAACCGGCGTTCGCCTGCTGGAGTCTTCACAACCGCAATGTCGCCTTGTTGCTTGCCAATCATTGCGCGCGCCATGGGTGAATTTACGGAAATACATCCGGCTTTGATATCCGCTTCATCCTCGCCTACGATCTGATAGGTGGATTCACTGCCGCTTTCTTCGTCCGCCAGCATCACGGTGGAACCAAATACAACTTTGCCGTTTGCATTGATGCTGGTGACATCGATGATTTCAGCATTTGCAAGCTTGGATTCCAGTTCCAGTATGCGGCCCTCGGCAAAACTCTGCTGTTCACGTGCGGCGTGATATTCGGCGTTCTCGCTCAGATCGCCGTGGGCACGCGCTTCGGCAATGGCCTTGATGATGCGCGGACGATCCTCGCTCTTAAGACGCTTTAATTCCTCCCGCAGGCGCTCGGCGCCACGCACGGTCAACGGAATCTTCGTCATCAAGCCAACTCCTTGTGCAGTTCCTGCAGTTTGTTGACGCCCGCAGAATCAATATAATCCAGCGCAATCACCGTAGCCTTGGCAGCGGCAATGGTAGTGTAATAAGTGATCTTGCGCGAGATGGCTTCCC
>JBOIBD010000127.1:0-7137 GCA_050739415.1 Gammaproteobacteria bacterium
GCGTGCCGCCAAGCGCGGCATAGATGTGGCCAGCTTCGATCCACAGAAAATCGAAGCCATCGGCGGCGACAAGTCCAAGCAGCTCATTACGGTGAAACAAGGGATAGACAAGGAACTGGCAAAGAAGATTGTGAAACTGATCAAGGACAGCGGCCTCAAATTACAGGCCGCAATCCAGGGCGAAGAAGTACGCGTGACCGGCAAGAAACGCGATGATCTACAAGCTGCAATCGTATTATTGCGTGGCGCAAAATTGGAGCAGCCGGTGCAATTTACGAATTTCCGTGATTAAAACAGGATCACCTGCGGTTATTTCGGTGCGGTTTCGCTGAAGGACCGGCGCGTCATCAGCTTGTCGTAATGTTTTACCAGATTCGGGTGATTTGATTGCCAGTCAACCTCGGACAGACGAAACAAAAGCCAGCCAAGCGCGCAACCTGTGGCGATATCGGCGAGTGTAAAGCGCGCACCCACACACCACTCTGACTCGCCCAGGCCTTGCGACATGGCTCCAAGACCCTTGACGACTTTGCCGCGTTGACGCTCGATCCATTTGCCGCTGCGCTGCTGTGATTCGCGCTGGGTCTGCTCCAGGCGCATGAGCACGCCTGCGTCCAGCACACCGTCGGCCAGCGCTTCCCAGCGCAGCACTTCGATGCGGTCATGGAATGACGATGGTATCAGGCTGTTCGCCGGCGGTGATATATCCAGGAATTCACAGATCACACGCGAGTCATACAACGCGCGGCTATCATCCAGAATCAGACACGGCACTTTGCCGAGCGGATTGAGTGTCTGGATTGTGGTATCCGTTGCCCACACGTCTTCCAGCAACAGTGGACATTTAATGCCCTTCTCCGCCAGCAGAATGCGCACCTTGCGCACATAGGGGCTGGAGAGCGAACCGATGAGTTTCATTCCACATTCTCAACTTTGATGCATTACGAATGTACGAACTTAAGACTTATTCTTTGCCTCAGCAGATGATTCGACACGCAAATCCACTTCGCCCACGTTGACGCTGAGCTTCATGCTGTCGGGGCCGCTGCCAGGGAGGTGTATGCGACGGCCGAGGCCACTGTGTCGTCCGCCCTCGCGCATATGTTTGCCGTTCACGAAAAGCGCGGCTTCGCCGATGGTGCTGGACAGCTCGATGGAACCAAGTTGTTTGCTGGCGGAGGTGGCGCCGATCTGGCCCACATTCACCGTCGCGCTCAGGGGACCAGCGGGTGTATCGAGGTCAATCTCGCCCACGTTGAGATTGGTGTGCACGCCACCGGTGATACCGCTGACGGTCACCTGACCCACCTTCATGGCGATATCCAGCGCCAGGCGCACGGGAATCTGCACGTCCCAGGTTTGTTTCACATCGCTGTCGTTCAATTTTCCAGGTGTGGTGAGCGACAGGTTCAACTGATCGCCATCTCTTTTCTGGGCAATCTGCGCGGCCTGGATGTCCTCGCTGGTGGCAGTGCTCTGCCAGTGAAAGAACCAGAGGAACCCGCTGGATTTCGGCTGCAGTGTGACGCGTACGTGCACGGTAGCGTCAGTGGACGGCGTGACGCGCAGCTCTCCGACACCAACCGTAATTGCCAGACTCTTGATACCAGAGGCGGGAATATTGGTTGTCAGTGTGCGTGTCGCAGCAGCGTTGGCCAGTAAAGGCAGCGTCAGCAACAGCCCAAAAACAGCCACGCGTTTCATCATCAAATCTCCGTATTACTCAGATTTCAGACCGATTACGCCGCAGCCAGATCGCACCCAAGATGAAGATAATCCCGATGCCTACGCCGATCCACATTTCCGGCAGAGCGAACATGTGTCCCGCCGAACCCAAGGTCATAAGGGCACTGTTACCCACCATGTGCTCGTGCCCGGAGTTGACCCCGATGGAGGGACCTATGGAAACATTATTGATTGAATAATGTCCGCTCATGAGCAAGGTAAACATCTTGACGATATGCCCGAAGACGGCGTGGGCAATATAGCTGGTGCGAAAAACAATGCCCTCCATAGCCATAAAAACGAGGGGAATGAGCACCGTCCAGGCGAGCACCAGTTTCTTGGACCAAGCCGAGCACAGCAGGAACCAGCCGTAGAAAGGCAGCAACCAGATGGCTTGCACGATAAGAGCGAACGCCAAGGTGATCCACGCCAGGATAATCGTGCCAGGCTGGAGCGCTACGCTCAGCAGATTTATACCGGCAATACCGGCCGCGATGATGAACAGGATACCAATGATTATCTCGGCAATGATGACTATCAACAACATCAACGCGGGCGCCGTCACCATTCCTGTGAACAGTTTTGACAGAACCAATTTGCTATTGGACAACGGCAGTGATTTCCAGAACAGGATACTGCGGTCCTTACGGTCGGCATACAGCGAGTCCATGAGATAAAACGACACCATAAACAGCATTACAGTGTTAAATAGACCGGCACTGCCAAAGATGAATGCACGCACTGCCTGCACGCGATCCGTGCTGGTCATGTTGACGCTGTCATTGATACTAATTAACCCTTGATGGGTAGCAACGATCAAGGCACCGCTGCCATATAGTGCACCAAGAATACCGAGGCAGCCGATGACGATGGGCACGATCCAGAAGGATCGGTGTTCCCAAACCTCGCGTTTTGCGAGGATCCAGTAGGGTCGAAGGGCATTCATTGCACACCTCCATTCATCTTCGCCACAAACAGGTCGGCGACACTTGGCGTATGGATTTCACCCAACTCCTGCAGTCGACTTCGCTCCACACCTTCAAACAAAAACAGCTTTTTGCCGAATACTTCACGTTCGCTCAGGGGTTTCAAACCGCGTGCGGCTTCAGTCTTGTCGGCATTCACGAGCACTTCAGCATATTTCTCGCTCACATCCTCCATGGAATCGTTGAGCACAAGCTTGCCGTTGTTTATAAACATGAGATCCGTAAGCAGTTTTTCCACTTCCTCCACTTGATGCGTGGTGATCAGAATGGTGCGTTTCTCGTCGAAGTAATCGTTGAGAAGATTCGAGTAGAACTCCTTGCGGTACAAGATATCCAGACCGATGGTCGGCTCGTCCAGCACCAGCAGCCTGGCGTCAATCGCCATGATGAGCGCCAGGTGCAATTGCGTAACCATGCCCTTGGAGAGCTGACTCACCTTGCTCTTTTGCGAGATCTTGGTGCGCTCCAGGAAATGCAGGGCACGCTGGCGGCTGAAACGTGGATGCACCGCTTCCACGAATTGAATGGCGTTTGAAACCTTGAGCCAGCGCGGCAGCGTAGCCACATCGGCGATAAAACACACTTCGAGCATCATCTTTTCGCGGCTTTTGCGCGGGTCGTGACCGAGTACATCCAGCTCGCCGTCGAAGTTGGTGAGCCCGAGAATGGCTTTCAAGGCTGTGGTCTTGCCGGCGCCGTTGGGACCGATTAATCCCACGATGCGACCTTCTTCGATATCGAAATCCACCTTGTCGAGCGCGTGCAGGCTGCCGTAGTTCTTGCTCAGGCCGCGGGCTTTTATCAGTGTGCTCATGACTTGCTCCGTTTGCCGTCGTCTGCGGCGTTCAGCAACTCTTTCGTATCCAGATCCAGGCGTGCAATGCGCTGCAAGATCAGAGGCCACTCGGCCTTCAGAAAGACTTCGCGCTCGTTTTTCATGAGCGCACGGCTGGCGCCGGTTTTCACGAACATGCCGAGGCCGCGGCGCTTCTCCACCAGATCCTCGTCCACCAGCGCCTGATAGCCCTTGAGCACAGTGAGCGGATTGATCTGATAATCCGCGGCGATGGTGCGCACCGAGGGCAGTGGATCGCCTTCCTTGAGGCTGCCTTCGAGGATCATGGCCACCACCCGATCCCGCAGTTGGCGGTAAATCGGCGTGTTGTCATTCCAGTTCGGATCCATCTGCATCTCCCCTACTGCTCTAGCGGACTAGAGCGGTATAGTTCGGGCTACCTTAGCCGCCCTGACCTGCAAACGCCAGCGTATTGAGCACACTCAAAGCAGCATCGGTGACCATATATTGGCCCGGTGATAGTGCATTCAGCACTTGAATCAGTGAAGCGGCAGCGGCGTCCTCATTCATGCCCGCATCAAACCCGGAGTTCATTGCTGCAACTGGGTGTTGCACACCATGGGCTTCGGCATAGGCCCGATCAGCATTGGTGGGTGTAACCGCGATGGCGCCCAGATCAATGCCGACAGGTTCGGCATCAGCAGATTTGGTTGCTGCCTCGACTGCTGCATTGTCAACCATGGATGTGACAGTGGTAACCGGGCGTTGCACACCATGGGCTTCGGCATACTCCCAGTCAGCATCCGTGGGTGTGACCACGATGGTGGCCAGATTTACCATTTCAGGTACGGCATCGGCCGGTCTCACCACGACGGTGCCGAGTTCGATGGCGTTCGCTTGGCGTACGCTATGCTGATGAATGCTTGCCGCGCTGATGGCAGCGATGATCGCTACGTTCACGGCGAAGGCGACGGTTAAAATCAATTTACGGGTATTCATGGCTGTTCTCCTTACTCTCCAAGTTCCGGCCGGATGGCCATTAAGTAGTGGTGTTGTAGATAACTATAACACCAGAACAAGATAAAGCAAGGGCTTGTAAAGAATTATTTCAAAGAATTTATTATCCACTATGAAATCAATAACTTACGTGACGATACCCCATTATTCCGGGCTTGCCCACGCTTCTGTATTCCTACGGTTATTTAACCCCCTGCCGACCCGCTCCCGATAACCGATGATTTGATGAATTGCAGTACGCTCAGAATCCACACTGAAGGAATCTTACGGGCCTTATCGACATCACACCCGTCGCCACATCACCGGTTTCGAAGGAAGCGTTTTCCTTTTCCCGCTTTTGTGAGGAGATGCTTATGTTGATCTACGGTGCCTACGGTTACACCGGCACACTGATCGTCGAAGAAGCTCTGGAACAGGGCTTGCGCCCGACGCTGGCTGGACGCGATCCAGACAAACTCAAAACGCTGGCTGAACGCTATGGCCTGCCATCACGGACCCTCACGCTGGATAACCCGACCGATGTGGATGAAGCCATCCAAGATCAGCGTCTGGTGCTGAACTGCGCTGGTCCGTTCGTTCGCACCTGGCGGCCCGTGGCGGAAGCCTGTCTACGCCAAAAAATCCATTACCTCGATATCACCGGCGAAATCGAGGTATTCGAGGGCTTGGCGAGCCTGCATCAGGAAGCTCTGCAAGCGGGCGTGATATTGCTGCCAGGCGTCGGCTTCGACGTAGTACCAACCGATTGTCTCGCCGCGCATTTGAAAGACCGCATGCACGACGCTACCCACCTGGCACTTGCGTTTCGCGGCGGTGGCGGATTTTCCCGCGGCACCCGGATGACCATGCTCGAAGGTCTTGGCCGCGGTGGGGCCGTACGTCGTGACGGACACATCGTACCGGTGCCGGCCGCATGGAAAGTCCGTCAGGTGGATTTCGGCGAAGTCAAAACCCGCGCTGCCGTCACCATCCCCTGGGGCGACGTCGCCACCGCCTGGCACAGCACCGGGATTCCAAACATCGAGACTTTTGCGGCATTACCCACGAAGCAAATACGCGCGCTGCGCTTGAGCCGTTATCTCGGCTGGCTGTTGCGCACTCGGTGGTTGCGCGCGCGACTCCAACGCCGCTTTGATGCCGGCACGCCCGGGCCGGGCATCACGATGCGCAATAACACAGCAAGTCTGGTGTGGGGCGAAGTACGTAACGCACAAGGCCGCGTGCTGCAAAGCCGGTTACGCTGCGCCAACGGCTACAGCTTCACGGCTCGCTCGGCGGTAGCGGCGGCACGCCGTGTCCTATCCGGCGACACGCAGCTCGGATTCCAGACGCCATCGCGTGCCTTCGGCATCGGTTTTGTGTTGGCCCTGGGCGCGCGCATCACCGACGAGCCGTAATCTGAACCACTCCGTGCAGGGTGTTAAAATCAACGTCATCGATTTACATCACCGTCCACTACGCGACGCCTAATCCCATACCCGGAGCATTCCATGCCTGCTACCAAGAAACCCGTTCGCATCGCCATCACCGGCGCCGCCGGCCAGATCGGCTACCAGCTCACCTTTCGCATCGCTGCCGGCGACATGCTCGGTCCCGGTCAACCGATGATCCTGCAACTGCTGGAAGTTACCGCCGCGCAAGGCGCGCTCGGCGGCGTGGTGATGGAGCTGAACGACTGCGCCTTCCCGCTGCTGCAAGGAATCGTCGCCACCGACAACGCCGAGGTCGCATTCAAGGATGCGGATTTCGCCATACTCGTTGGCGCAAAGCCACGCAGTGCCGGCATGGAACGCAAAGACCTGCTGCTAGAAAACGCTAAAATTTTTTCCGTTCAGGGCAAAGCCTTGAACAAAGTGGCGAAGAAAAACATCAAGGTACTGGTGGTAGGCAATCCCGCGAACACCAACGCGCTCATCACCGCCGCCAACGCACCGCGTCTCAACAAGAAAAACATCACCTCCATGATGCGCTTGGACCAGAACCGTGCCATGTCGCAGCTCGCGATCAAAACTGGTGCGCATGTAAACGATGTGAAACGACTGGCCATCTGGGGCAATCATTCCTCGACTCAATATCCGGATATCCATCAGGCTCAGGTCAACGGAAAATCCTTAGTAAAACTGGTGGATGAAAACTGGGTCAAGAACACGTTCATCCCCACGGTGCAGCAGCGCGGCGCCGCGGTGATCAAAGCGCGCGGCGCATCTTCTGCGGCCTCTGCCGCGTCCGCGGCTATTGACCACATGCACGACTGGGTGCTTGGCAGCAAAGGACAATGGGTCAATATGGGTGTGCCGTCGGACAGCAGCTATGGCATCAAGAAAGGCATCGTGTACGGTTCCCCGGTCGTGTGTGCGAAGGGCGAGTACAAGATCGTAAAGAATCTGAAACCAGGTCCATTCTCCATAGAGCGCATGAAGGCTACAGAAAAAGAATTACTGGAAGAACGTGAAGGTGTGAAGAATCTGTTGGGTGACTGATTTTCAGGGATCAGACTTAGGGAAACTCTGATTAATTCGCGTTGTCATAGCCTACATCAATAATCTTTGCGGGGAGATGACGATGGGTGAGCAGCAAGCGACGTTCGCACAAACAGGATTTGAACAATACCGC
>JBOIBD010000128.1:0-7114 GCA_050739415.1 Gammaproteobacteria bacterium
TGTGGCTTGCTTGCTGGTTTCGCGTTGGTGCGCCCGCAGCCTGGCCCTTGTCACCAACGTCGCCGGCGTTGTGTCTGCCGGTGCGGGTTATGCAGGGGTGAGACGAAGGGGAAGTCTATGCTAGACTTAACGTAAAAACGGAACCGCGCAGAACGGCAGTTCCACGCGGTTCCTAGACATCAATTACCGAAGAAGGCGGTAACGATGCTAGACACCAGTGTATCAGACGACTCTATTTCTGCGATTCTAGAAGATATCTTCACGCGCGAGCCCGATAATCCTAGTGTTCTCACGACTCACGGTTTCGGTATTCGCGTGTCTGTCCGGAACGGGCAACTGGAAATCAAAGACGGCGTTGCCGACTACGAACGTATTCGCAAGTTCCCGAAAGTGGACCGCACCCTGCAGCGAATCATCGTCACCAACACGAGCGGCTACATTTCCCTAGACGCCTTCCAGTGGTGCGCCGAACACGGTATCAGCATAGCCATCATGAACCCCAATGCTGAACTAGTCAGCTCTTATACCGCCGAACCGGAATGCAACCCGTCTGTACTGCGCAACCAGGTTTACGCGGCGGGAACCGGTAAAGAACTAGCCATCATACGCGAGATAGAAACCCGTAAGCTATCCGGCCAGTCCCGCAACGCGCTAACGCTCTTTAACGACCTAGCTACCGCCGCGAAAATCAACCGCTATATCGATCAGCTATCCGATCACGAATCCATCCAAGACATACGCGACCTGATAGAGGCCATGGCCGCACGCGACTATTTCGCCGCATGGTCCGGCCGTGTCTGTCTCGAATGGGACCGTAAATCATTCCCGCGTGTACCCGCTAACTGGCTAGGTAGCTTCCAATCGCGGTCGACTCTGACGTCCCGCGGAAGGCACCGTCAGAACGCTAGCGATCCTGTCAACGCGATGCTGAACTACGCCTACACGCTCGGATACCACGAATCGCGTATTGCCTGTATCGCCTGCGGTCTTAATCCGGCGATTGGTTATCTGCATTACAGGGACGGTCGCGATTCCCTAGCCCTAGACCTGCTAGAAGTCCTGCGCCCGGTAATAGACGCCTACGTGATAGACCTTATCCGTTCCCGCGAATGGTCACACCGGTTGTTCGCTGAACCGTACGGATTCGTACCCGGCACATGCCGTCTAGTCGCCCCTCTCACTCACACAATAGCTGAGGCAAGCTACGCATGGCGGGAACCGGCCGTTGATATGGCTAAGACTGTTCTCTCGATTCTGACCGGTTCCGATGGCAGACGCGGGGATCACATGTCGAATGTCCTGCGCGAGAAACTAGAATTCACGTCGGTAGCAGTAACCGCGGAAGATGTCTTGGCAGACAAGCAATGGGCCTCTATCGCTCCGCTGGTCCCGGACACGCGGGTACGCCGTGACGGCCGTCCGCCCATTCCCGACCGTACGGTGATAGCCGCTATGGTTCACCTTGAACGCCACGGGAAACCGTACGCCTACGTTCCTAAGTCATTCGGTATCGGTCCCAAGGGTATGCAAGACCGGCGTACGAAATGGAAGCGCTCCGGTCACTGGGATGATATACAGGCTAAGATCAGGGAACTAGCGGCAAACTAGATCCGGCTATTCTACAGCCCTAAGCGTACGCTGGTCGCTCCATCGGCGTGTCACCTGGTCATACCATTTGATACCGGATTCCGAGCGTACGCCGATGATAGCTTTCCTTGCCGCCACCCATTCCCCGCCGTCGAGTCCGACGGGAAACACTAGCGCGGCTATTGCCATCGGATTAGATAGTGCCATGGTCGCGCGTGTTCGCGCTTCCGATTCGGACGGTTCCGTTCCCATCTGCGTATCTCTGTCCAGGCTCCATCGCGGTACCGTCCGCCACGCCCACATAACCGGTGTGATTTCTGACATGACCGTAGGGTAGCACGGTGTAGACTGCCACGAACTGCGCGACCTGTTAACGCAGGCCAGACCGTGTATGACAAGATCGTCCCGTGTCGTCACCAGGCGAGTTGCCGTCCGAACGTGTAGCGCGTGAGCTGCGCGCACGGCTTGACGCTGGCGAGTGGGGACCTGGTGGCCGGTTGCCGTCCATCGGTACTCTCACAGCGGAGTATGGCGTGTCTCGCGCGACAGTCGTCAAAGCGCTGAAAGTCCTGATCAGCGAAGATCGCATCGTGACACGGTCAGGATGGGGAACCTTCCGCAGATTATTCGCCTAGTGTAAGTACTTTCCGCAATTTACGGTCCTAGCACTTGCGACTGTACGTCCTTA
Organism: Gammaproteobacteria bacterium; assembly: GCA_050739415.1. Taxonomy (GTDB): domain Bacteria; phylum Pseudomonadota; class Gammaproteobacteria; order Natronospirales; family REEB76; genus REEB76. The sequence continues at coordinate 2,276 of JBOIBD010000128.1, forward strand.
CGCTGGAAGTGCTCGCATTCCTGGCAACGCCAGCAGCCGCCCGCACGGCAAGCGATCAGAGTATGTATCATGCCGCGACCCCGTAACGTTCGTATGCTTCCCGCGGCGAACGGCATGGCCGGAACGGTTCCGCCTGGCCGCCGTCAGCCGCCGTGAACCAGCAGTCCGTATCAGCGTCCGCTGCGTTCCAGATCGCGTCATAGCCGCATCGGGCTAGTTCATGCCATGGGTACGCCTGGTCTACCGTCTCTGCACACGCCATGTCCGCCATCGCCAGCCAGCAATGCGGGTCGGCATTCAGGCTCCGCAACTGCCGGTAGAACGGCCGTAGCCTGGTAAGCGCTTCGTTCCTGCGCGCGAGTATCGCTTCCCGCTGCGGTCGGACGTTCGCGTATGCTCGCGCGGTCTCCGGACCGTAGCAGAGAAGTTCGCCAGCATTTTCCACGCGCAAGTCGTTATCAATGAACGTCGTGCGTAGCTGGATCGGAAAGCGTGTCAACTGGCCAGCGGAATACACGACGTCGCATCGCGGGCAGTACAACCGCCAGAATCTGTCTGACTGGTATTTCATGTGATGGTTGTTCGGGCACGAAACGCAGTATCTCACTGTTTACCTCCCGTGTCTTACCGGATCGCATTGTTTATCGAGCAGCATTCGTATTCCACGCATCTGACGGAATCCTCCGGCACGGTCGCTAAATTCCGCTAGCGGATACTCATGGACAAGAATTTTATTCACCGTCTGCCTGCCGTATGCTCGGGCAAGCCTGGTTAACGAATTTCAATCGCCATTCTTTAGTAATGTGATGATAGCTCCAAACACAAGTACAGCCGCCCGGCCGTTGTGAAGCGGTGATACCGGATTCCCACGGGCGTATTTTGACTTTTGACCGTCCGATTGCCGTCGTGTTACGTGGCATTGCTCGCACCTAGTGTCAGGACTTTGAAAGTTGTCTCTGACCGCATGTCCCGGAATTTGGCGTTGATTCCCCATAGCAACCGGAGAAACGGCACTTCCGTTACTGACACGTTGTCAAGCCGCCCGTATTCAAAGTCGATAGCTCGTTGCCAGGCAAGAACGAACGACTTCACGTCTAGATGAGAGATGGCAAGTGCCGGATTATCGGCTCGTTGCTTGCATTCCTGGCAACCGTCCTTAAGAATCTGATCAGGATGATAGCCTGGCTGGCCTTCGTGATAATCGTGCGTCAATGCTACCATCTCCGTTATTGCTGACCGCGACCGGTGTCAGATCATCATGAGTGAGCGAATGTTCTGCGTATTCTTCCCACGATTCGTGCGGAAGAATGTCGTCTGCCGTTAGCCGTTCCACTGTGTCACTGCCGTTTGCCTGCTGATACGCCGCGCTTATCTCGTCTGGAATCCTGCCGCGTTCCGAAACCTGGTAACCGTTGAACCGTGCCCACTGCCGCACAGCGCCCGCCTTACGCGCACGAGTACCCGAACGTACCGACGTTGCCGCACGGACCATGTAGATGCACAGTTCCGCCGCACCGATGAACGCTACGGCTGGCCACGCGGACAATACGATTCCCAGTGGCCCGTTATGCTCGCCATAAATCGAGTTGACGGCAATCGTCGCGCCTACGCCTAGACCTAGCATCCATCGCGCTAGTCCAGGTGACGGAAGACGGTTACGGCTAGCGTAAAACAGTGTGAGCGACGCGGCGGCAATCAATCCGTCAACGCTGAACGGAAGTAGTCTCGCATCAAGCGTGGTCTGCCCGTGGTCTATGGCTACCCGGTAGATATGCGAATAACTGATCACAGCGGCAATCAGTGACACTACGGCAACTGAGAACGCCGTAGCGCCGCGAATCGTGTTATCCGCCCGTTGCGGCATTACGCACCAGTCTCAACTGCGTCTATAAGCCCTGTGCCAGCGTGGCCTGTTGATTGCGCAAGGTTCGCAAGTCCTCTTGAATGCAACCCGAACGCTGTAACCAGCCCGATAGTCACGACGCCGACGATAAATGTTTTGACTAGGTTGCTAGCATCTTTCACGCTGGCCTCTTTACCCGGGTCAGAGTCCCGGAACCGGGAACGATGCCGGATAGCTGAAATTCGCTGGCTGTACCTGCGGAACGCCAGACAGATTCAGCCCTACGCTTGCACCTGCACCGGCCTTGTTGAGCCGGCGGCAATACCAGTATCCAAGTGCGGCGACCGCGCCGAACGCTAGCGCTAGTGCCGCTAGCTTGTCGTCTTTGCTCATTTCGCTGCCTTCTTTGCAGTCTTGACGCCTTTAATGGCATGCCGGACGGGGATGCTTGCGATATGCCCCGCTTGCTTGGTTACGTTCCCTGCAGCCGTGCCTGACATGGATGACCGCAAGCCGAGATAGACCAGCATGAGTCCGGCGGTTATTTCGGCACCGCGTAGCCAGATGTTTTTTTGAGTCAGGAAGCGGATGATGTCGCCGACGGCTGCCAGCGGGTTATCGCTGGAGTTTTCTATCGCGTTTCCAGCGTCGTTAAGCGGATTCGGGTTCTGCTGCCGCGGATTCGCGGCGGCTTTCGCGTCCGCTTGTGTTGCGTAGGGGCCTTTCCACTTGACAAGCTGCTCGTCGACTTGCGGATTACCGGTGTCACCGATTGCGCCTTGCACGATCTTGCCCGCGTCTGCGAGAGCCCACGCTTGCGATCCTGCCTGATACTGGATAACGAAATCGACTAGCTCTTTTTCAGCGGTCGACTTGCTTGCGTAGCCGGGCGGGATCATCACGAACCATGAGTTAGTCAATGCGAACCGTTCTGAATTCCTTTGAGGTACTGTGCTGTCAGATTCCGGCCGTAGTGCGACAGTAGCGGGTTCGGATGCTGCCGCAAGCCGCGTAGATAGTCGTAAAGTTCTGCGGGATAAGGACTTTGCTCCGCATCCTGGATTCCCGGCGCGGCCGTAACCGGCGCGGCCGTAGACGGATCGCTGCGGAAGAAACTACCGGTTTTGATCCAGTTTCTAGCTAGCACAGCGCTAGCTATGAGCCCGGCGACGAATGCGGTTGCCTGCGCGGAATGCTTGCTAAATGTGGCAGACGCCATGTTGCCCCGTTTCTGAGTGTGCAGCCGGTTTGCTAGCCGGGCATCTTAAAGAAATCGTCGTTGTCGTCTTTGCTGTCCGGGCTTGTCACGTACGTGATACGCGGTTTGTAGCCGAGTCCGCGCATGTGCTTGTCTATGTAGTCTGCGCGTGTCGCGTTTTTGAGCCCTAGCCTGTCTGCCATGTCGCACACGGTGTCGTAATCCTCGTCTACTTTGCTGTCATGATTCTTCGCCATGGTTATCGTCACCGATCTTGTCTAGGATTGGCTGCCAGCGGATAGCGTTATGATATGCGGATACCAGCGCGATGAGTGCCTGCGAGAGTGTTACGCGGTAGCCTCTGTTCTCAACTGTCAATGCGCGGGTGATTTCCCGTAGCTGGTCTACCGCGCTGGTTTTGAGTGAGACTTTCTGCCATGGATCGGTACCGTCAGGCGGCTCGGCGGGCATGATGGAGGCCATACCTCCATTGTACCGCGGCCCCATGGCCAGTGGTACGGGACAATAGCCTTATGCCCATTGGTACGGCCGATAGCCTTGTGGCCACTGGTACGGCGATAGCCTTATGGCCATTGGCACGGCCGATAGCCTTTATGGCCATTGGTATGGTACAATGGCCTTTACAGCATAGGCGCGCGGAGGAGCCGTTGCCCCGGCCACGGGGGGCGCTGCAAGCCTTTACTCATTCCAGGAGAATTCAAATGACAGGAAACAGCAAGTACGATCTTACCGCCGTCGCCGTAAGATGGGCGGTTAAAGCAGAACTAGAAGAATTCCGCGGCAAACTCGTGTCGGTCATGCGACGCAACGTCACAATGACAGAGGCGATCCGGCTAGCGATCCGTGAAGTAAACGGCGAAGCGGAACGGATCGCAAACGCCGAACTAGCCCGGGAACGCGAGCTAGCGCGGGAACGCGAGCTAGCGCGGGAACGCGAGCTAGCGCGGGAACGCGAACAGGTCGCAAACGACTCACCAGAGCGGGAACCCGCTACGGCTGGCACGCCATGACAACCACGATCACAGCGCCGCACACAGCGCCGGTACAGAACACGTCAGGCCGGGGATCATGACGTGGGATAAAGAGGCGTTCGATCGGCGGCTGACTACCGATCCAGAAACCCAGCCTAAACTAATAGTTCCTGACTGCCGTAGCGGTAAACATGGATCGTGTGCCGGCGGTCTACGCGAGTGTGAGTGTCACGATGCCGGCTTACAGCAGCTCGATCATTCACGCATGCCGCTCATGCCGTAGGCGCGCGACAGCGGAAGTGTTTAACTCCCGTAACTCGTCACAGGGGTTCTACTGCGCGGTACACGCGCGTCAGAAGATAAACGAAATCGACAGGCTAGAGACAGCCGTGTCAGCTCACGCACAACGAACCGCCGCTACCTAAGTTCACAGCTTAGGACGGCAGCGGCGGTCGGCATCAACCAGTGGAGCAGATTGAAACCTGATACCAGTGTATCACATCATAGTGACGAGTGCACCGCAGGCGGGTCGCTCAGCCCAGTTACCGGCCGTCACTATGTATCACATTATGTAGCACATTATGTAGCACATGCGGGCGCAGTCCCTCGCCTGGCCGTGAACCATGGCTAGGCGAAAAGGATTCTGGGCGAACCTTCTCACCGGTCATCCGATCAGGGCTGTAGAAGGACTAGTCAGGCCCGGACCGCCGCAGAGACGCGAACCGCCGCAGAGGCCGCCGGAACCGCCGGATTTCTTCCCGCCGGAACCGCCGGATTTCTTCCCGCCGGAACCGCCGAGAGAACGC
>JBOIBD010000129.1:0-7113 GCA_050739415.1 Gammaproteobacteria bacterium
AAGACTTTCTGCATTCCTCATGGCGGCGGCGGCCCAGGTGTGGGTCCGGTGGCAGTGGGCGCCCATCTGGTGAAGTTCCTGCCCAATGCACGCAGCGTCGGATACGTGCGCAGCCCTGACGGTATCGGCGCGATCTCCGCTGCACCCTATGGTTCAGCATCTATTCTGCCGATTTCCTGGATGTACATCGCCATGATGGGTGCGGAGGGACTCACGGCCGCGACCGAAACCGCGATCCTCAACGCCAATTATGTAGCGAAGAAACTTGCGCCCCATTATCCGGTGTTGTACAGCGGACCCGGCGGGCTCGTGGCCCATGAGTGCATTCTGGATCTGCGGCCTCTGAAGGAGACCAGCGGTATCACGGTGGACGATGTGGCCAAGCGTCTTACAGATTTTGGTTTTCACGCACCGACCATGAGCTTCCCCGTAGCCGGCACTCTGCAGGTCGAGCCGACCGAATCCGAATCGAAACATGAGCTGGATCGCTTCATTGCTGCCATGATTACAATCCGCGAGGAAATCCGTGCGGTGGAGCAGGGCAAGCTGGATCGTGAAGACAACCCGCTCAAGAATGCGCCCCACACCGCCGAGATGGTCGCGAGCGATGATTGGAAACATAAATACAGCCGCGAGCAGGCAGCCTATCCTGTGGCCTCATTGCGCCATCATAAATATTGGCCGCCGGTGAGCCGCGCCGACAACGTGTACGGTGACAAAAACCTGGTATGCGGTTGCCCGCCGATGAGTGAGTATGAATAAAGCGCGCAGCTTTCGGCTGTAAGCTTCGTCTCTTCTTCCCACAAGGTCGAAGGGCAATGATCGCGACGTGTACCGTCACTTCTACGGTTAAAGATAATTGTGGGAGTGGTCGTACAGGCCACGATTCTTAATTAACAGGAGGATAAAACCATGGCCAAGATCACATTACGCGGCAATCCAATACACACCAGCGGCGAACTCCCGAAATCCGGTACCAAGGCACCGGACTTCAAGCTCACTACCAAAGACCTCAAGGACGTATCACTTGCAGATTACGCAGGCAAAAAGAAGCTATTGAACATCGTGCCGAGCCTGGATACGCCGGTGTGCGCGTTGTCTACCAAGAAATTCAACGACCATGCCAAAGCCCACAAGGACACGGTGATCCTGATTGTGTCGGCTGATCTGCCATTTGCAATGGGTCGTTTCTGCGGCAATGAACATCTGGAGAATGTGGTGCCATTGTCACTGATGCGTGACAAGAAATTTGCCCAGGATTATGGCGTGCTCATCCAGGACGGCCCCATGGCCGGCATCACGGCGCGCGCCGTTGTGGTGCTGGATGCCAACGACAAAGTCATCTACTCGGAGATGGTTCCGGAAATTGCCAACGAGCCGGATTACGAGAAAGCCTTGAAGGCACTTGGATAAAAACCAGTCTTGCGTACTGAGTGCTGCGTAAGAAATTACGCAGATCTTTTCACGCAGCACACATAACGCAGCACGCAGCACTGAGGTTTAAGCATGCCAGCATTAATCTGCGGTTCCCTGGCTTACGACACCATCATGGCGTATCCGCAGACGTTCAAGGACCAGATCCTGCCGGACAAGATCCATATCCTGAACGTTTGCTTCGAGGTGCCCGAGATGCGCCGCGAGTTCGGTGGTACTGCCGGCAACATTGCCTATAATCTGAAACTACTGGGTGGAGAGGACTTCCCCATGGGTACGGTGGGGACAGATTTCAGACCGTATGCCGAGTGGATGGATGGGCATGGCATCCATCGCGACTATATAAAGGAAATCCCAGATACCTTTACCGCCCAAGCGTTCATCACCACTGATACTGATAACAATCAGATAACGGCCTTCCATCCGGGGGCCATGCATCACGCACATGAACAGTCGGTGCCGGCGGACAAGGGCATCAGGCTCGGCGTGGTCGCACCGGATGGTCGCGAAGGCATGTTGCAGCACGCACGCCAGTTTTACGACGCCGGCATTCCCTTCCTGTTCGATCCAGGCCAGGGCATGCCGTTGTTCTCCGGCGAGGAACTCAAGGAATTCATCAACATGGCGACTTGGGTGGCAGTGAACGACTACGAATCCCAAATGTTGGAGAAGAAGACCGGCATGACTGCTTACGAAATCGCCGATAAAGTAGCCGCATTGATTGTGACTTGGGGCGCTAAAGGCTCGGTGATCTACAGCAAACAACAGCGTCTTGACGTGGCTTCCGCCAAGGCCACGGAAGTACTCGACCCTACGGGTTGTGGCGACGCGTATCGCGCGGGGCTCCTCTACGGACTGATGCATGACCTGGACTGGGAAACCACCGGGAACGTCGCTTCGCTGATGGGTGCCATAAAGATCGCACACCGGGGGACCCAGAATCACAGTTTCACACACGCTGAATTCGAGACTAGATTCGAGGAGGCGTTCGGCCGCAAACTGTAATTGATTCCCAGAAATTCTTTGTCGTTGGTCCGTAATTTCTTGCCCACTGTACTGTCTGAAACCTTACTTCCTACTAACAGGTTTATCCATGTCCCTTCAACGTCTGTTTCTGGTGCTGCTACTCGTCAGCACAAACGCTTTTGCCGCCAGCAATTCCGGCGAGCAGCAATGGGCGAATACCATCTCACGGGTTTCGCCGTCCATCGTCTCCATCCGTGTAGATGCCCCACGTGCTTTCGACACGAGCTGGAATCTCACCGGACAAGCCACCGGTTTCGTGGTGGACGCCAAACATGGAATTATTCTCACCAATCGTCATGTGGTGACAGCTGGGCCGGTGGTGGCGGAAGCGGTGTTCCAGGATCACGAGGTGGTGACGCTCAAACCAATCTATCGTGATCCAGTGCACGATTTTGGTTTCTATCAGTATGAACCGAAGGCACTCAAGTTCATCCAGCCTGTTTCGCTCAAACTCGCGCCACAAGAAGCTCACGTGGGCGAGGATATCCGAATCATTGGCAACGATGCCGGCGAACAGCTCTCCATTTTGCGTGGCATTCTCGCGCGCGTGGATCGGGATGCGCCCGATTACGGCATCGGCAGCTACAACGACTTCAATACCTTTTACATGCAGGCGGTGTCTGGTACGAGCGGCGGTTCTTCCGGCTCACCTGTGATCAATATCAATGGTGATGTGATTGCGCTCAATGCCGGCGCACGTAGCGATGCCTCTTCCAGTTATTTCCTGCCCTTATATCGTGTCGCACGGGCACTGAGGTTGGTGGAGGCCGGCATGCCGGTGACACGTGGCAGCATCGAGACTGTGTTCCGGCACGAGTACTACGACGAGCTGGAACGCTTGGGTTTACCCTCGGATACGGAAGCACAATTGCGCAAAGCAGATCCGGGAGCCACCGGACTGCTGGTGGTGGATCAAGTGTTGCCGGGTGGTCCGGCTGACGGCTTGTTGCAACCGGGTGACATCCTCCTGAGCGTGGATCAGCAGCCCATTTCCGATTTCGTAACCCTGGAAGCGATCCTCGACAAATCCATCGGGAAAATGCTCACATTCAAGCTCAATCGTGGCGGCGTGTTCACGACAGAGCAGGTCCAAGTCGTGAACCTGAACAGCATCACGCCGGATTCCTATCTCGAATTCGGCGGCGCCACACTCAATAATCTCTCCTATCAGCAGGCCCACAGTTTCAACGTGCCGGTGCGTGGCGTGTATATCGCCAATCCCGGTTACGTGTTCGGCACCGCCGGCATCGCGCGAGGCAATGTAGTTACCGAGCTGAAGGGCATGCCTACGCCGAGTTTGGATGCCTTCCAACGTGTGCTGGCGAAACTCCATCAAGGTACGCACGTACCGCTGCGCTATTTCAGTCTGCTCGATGCTCAGCATATTTCGCTGGGTCTGCTTACCGTGGACCGGCGCTGGTATCCGGCGGCGCGTTGTATGCGCGACGACGCGCTTGGTGTGTGGCCATGCACAGCATTGCCACCGGCGCCGCCTGTCGTTTCACTCACACCCGCCAGCGTAACTTTCCCGCATTACGACGACGTGCGCATGGACAAACTCGCGCCTTCGCTGGTGTATGTGAACTTTGACATGCCGTATCCCGTGGATGGTGTGAGTGAGACTCACTACGTGGGGGCGGGACTGATCGTGGATGCAAAGCGCGGCCTGGTGGTGGTGGATCGTGACACGGTGCCGGTGGCCATGGGCGACGTGCGGCTCACATTTGCCGGCGCCCTGCAGATTCCCGGCAAAGTCGTGTACGTGGACCCGCTGCACAATCTTTCGGTAATCAGCTACGACCCGAAACTCATCGGCTCGACGCCGGTTAAGACCGTGAGATTCAGTGCGCGGTCATCGCACGCCGGCGACCGTGTGTGGCTGGTGGGCTACCAGCCGGACGGCACACTTGCCGGTCAGGAAAGCCGGGTGGCTTCCATTGATCCGGTCAACTTTCCGCTGTCACGCACCTTTCGCTTCCGCGATACCAATCTGAACGTGCTCAATCTGGCAAATGCACCCGGCAACGTGACTGGCGTACTGACCGATGCCGCCGGCCGGGTGACCGCGCTATGGGCGAGTTTTGCCTACGATGGTGCCAAGCAAACAGGCGAGATGCAGCGCGGTATTCCCGCGGTCCTTATTGAGGACCTGCTGCGCGTAGTGGAGCACGGCGGCGAGTTGCGCACGCTTGATGCGGAACTGCTGCCGTTATCACTTGCCCAGGCGCGTCTTGTGGGTTTGCCAGACGGCTGGATTGCGAAGCTGTCGGCAGCAGACCCTGGACGTCGCCAGGCACTGATGATCGCGCGCTTGACTACTGGTTCGCCGGCACAGGATTTGCTGCAACCCGGCGATCTGTTGTTGGCAGTCAGTAGTCGGCCCGCCACCGGCTTTCGCATGGTGGAACAGGCGAGCCAGCGGCCACAGGTGCAGCTCACACTGCTGCGCAATGGCAAGGTGATGGACCTCGTTGTGCCCACAGTTGCGCTGAACGGCGAGGGCACTCGGCAGATTCTGCTGTGGGCCGGTGCAATCCTGCAGAAACCGCAGCACGCTGCGTCCGCGCAGAGTGACATCCCGCCCACCGGTTTGCTGGTGGATTATTTCAATTACGGTTCGCCCGCGAGTCGCTACGGCCTCATGCCGGGCCAGCGCATCACCGCCATCAACGGCCAGCCTACGCCGGACCTGGACAGCTTCATCAAGGCGGTGAAGAACGAGAAGGACGGTGAAGTGGTGCGACTCACGTTGCGCACCTGGGACGGCATGCCGCAGGTGATTACTCTGAAGCTGGATCTGCGCTATTGGCCGACGTATGAAATCTTGTACGGCGCCGACGGTTGGCAACGTAAAATGCTGCCATAACAACGTTGGATCACATGTCTTGTGGGGAGCGCCCATCCCGGACGCGATGGTTTTGAATAGGCAGAAATCACGGCGCAGACCTGTGGCCCGCTGGTCGTATCACACTCTGCAATTTTCCCGTTTCAATTCCTGAAATCCCACTGCACCTTGAAAATGAACTCGTTGCCTTGCGTGACCACCGGCTGGCCGAGGCCGTTGGTTTCGTTGACTTGACCATGGTTCCAGACCAGATAGATGTTGCTGGCCGAGCCCACGATCCAGCGCAGTCGCGTGTTGAAGCCCACGCCGGGAATACCGTTGGTGTATTGCGCCAGTGTGGAGACATACAGGTCGGGCGTGAACGAGTACGTGCCGCCAAAGGTGGACAAGCGCGTGACCCCGTTACCCTGGGGTGAATAATAGAAGAACCATTCCTGCGAAGCGTTGAGTTGCAGTCTTCCGGACGGCAGATTCCAGTTCAGATACACGCCGGGATGGTGCGAGGTACCGGCGTAGTAGGTGCCTTGCGAGTCAATTATTTGGAAGACGAAAGGTTGCGCCTGAGGTGAATTGAATACCAGCCGCCGGCGGTTCCAGGTGTAACGGCCCGCAGGCACGGTGACGCCGGCCAGCGTGAAGGCCTGTGGCGGCGCATCGAAGTCGCGGTACACGTCGAATTCCCAGTACCAGCCCCCTTGGGTAAGCATCTGCGGGCCGAACCACCATTCGGATGTCTGCTTGCCGCCGTCCTGGGGACCGAAACCGTCAATTTCCGAATAGTGTCCGTCGAACCAGAAGCGATGCACCCAGTTGAACCAACTATCCGCCGCGGGCCGGGGTTGGTAAGCGGCTTCGGTGTAGTACTGGCGCGTGCCCGGCCGTGGCAGGAAGCCGAGCCCCGGATCGAGCGCGTCGCCGAACACGTTGACTTGCGCGATGCCGTACCACAGATCATTGGGGTATTCGATGCCGGCGCCGTAACCGTTGGCGTTGCCGGCCGGCAAATTGCCGCCGGAATGTCCGCCCCAGGCGGATAGGTTGAGGTTCTTGTCGCCATTGAATGCAGCGGTTTTCCAAAGCGCGTCCGTACCGACGAAGGTGTTGCTGCTCACACCGAGCGGGTCGCCATGTGTGACGAGTGTGCCGATTTGCAGGTTCTGGTCCAGATTCCAGGTGCCGCGGCCGACAAACAGGTTGGTGGCGTCGGATACCGACGAGCCGGCCATCTGCGTGTCCAGCAGCGCCAGCGAACCGCTGTCCGACTGGCCAATCAGTTTGACACCTTCGTCGAGCGCTACCGGTTCACCGTTGACCAGGCCGATGCTGCGCGAATAGTAGGGTACGAAGTTTGAAACATTGCTCAACTTGTAACCGAAGCTGAGCAGGTTGGAGCCTTGCAGGAAAAACTGACGTTTCTCGGGGAAGAACAACGGAAATCGTCCGGTGTTGATGACCTGCTGATCGGCTTCGGCCTCGGCGAAGTCGGTGTGGTAGGTGAACAGGCCGGCGAGCGAGGGTGTGAAATTATATTTCAGATCGAAGCCGGCATTACTGGTGCTGCCGGCTCCGGTCTGTGATTTGACCAGGCCGTAGGGTTGAAAGTCCCAGCCCTTGCCTTGCTGCAGACCTTGCACACCGGTGAGCGTGCCTTCACGCTGCAGATCGAGTACCGATGAGTCCAGCGTGGTGCCGGACCAGTTGAGCGTCAACAGATCCCGCGGCACGTTGCGGGTGACATTGAAACCCCAGGCCGTCACGCCGTGGCCGAATTGCAGGCTGCGGGTGTCAATGGCGATTTCGGCGGTCCA
>JBOIBD010000130.1:0-7100 GCA_050739415.1 Gammaproteobacteria bacterium
GGCCAGCACGATACCGGTGGTGCGTGTGCCCAGACTGCGGCGCGGTATAGGCAAGGTCAACATGGCCACCGCACAGAAGCCATATGCCACTACATTACATAGCCCCTGCCAGAATATGACGGCGTGCATCGTGGGGGAAAACACCACAGATATCAGAGTGAAGCCCCCAACACCTAACCAGAGCCACCGGATGAAACCGAAACGGGGGTGCGGCTCGCCTTTCACAAAGAGAAGTGTGCCGCGCAACAATAGCAACACAAACGCGAGTTTCCCAACCTGGTAAATTAAGTAGCAGAGCTTGACCCACCAGACTCCGTCGGCTCCCTGGCCTAGGAAACTCGGTAGCAGGTTAAAGCGCAGCACCAATGCGGCGAGTGCCACCGCGAACAGGATCCAGGCATTGCTCCAGGTATTGAAATAGGCGCGCCGGCCGGCGTGCCGCCGCAGCAGCACAAACAGCACCACGAGCAAAATGATGGCCGCCAATTGGCTGGTCAGGCCAAAGTACCGCATCACTTGCGCACTGATGTCATTCGTCTCCAATGCCTTCTCCGTGCTCCCATCCGAATGCGCAAAGTAGATGCTTCATGCAGCCGTCCCAGCATTGCCATAATGCCCCTGACATAATCTGGCCTCAATACCGTACATCAGCATAACTGTACCGTTGGTAGACCCCCGTATCTCCCCTATAGACACGGAGGCGGCAACTGGGCACACTTGCGCGCGGCTGTATGCACTCAACATAAGGTAGCCTTCAAGCCTGCAATCTATCAGGGGGCTCAAGGGAGACCGGGAGACTTGATGGCAATTGCCACCATGACGGGTACGCTGGTACCCAGCCGCAACGTAGGTCTGCTGGTCAAGGCGGAACTGACTAACCTTCTCTATCGCAACACCCGCAGCATCCACCTGGCGGGGCTCATCACCGCCGCTCTGTTGGTGGCACTATTCTGGAAAACATCTGTCAATCATACGGTTTTGGCAGCGTGGCTCGCCTGTATGGTGCTCGTGGAGACGGGGCGCATTCTGCTAAACCGTCATTTCCGCCTTCACTCCGTCGAGACCATCCACGCAACCTTGTGGGAAAAGCGCTTTCTGATCGGCAATCTGCTCATCGCCATCGGCTGGGGATTTGCCGGTGTGCTTTTGTTCCCAGCCGGCGACGTGCCACGCCAGATGTTCCTGACCATCGTCATCATGGCGGCCTGTGCCGTAGCCATGCCGGCGCTGGCGCCTTGTCTCAAGGCTTATCTGGTTTTCCTATTCATGGCGGCGCTGCCGCTTATCGTCAGGCTGGCGCTCACCTTTGGTGAAATTCAGCTGACTGCTGCAATACTGTCTGTTGTCATGGTGGCGCTGTTGTTACGCATGTCCCTGGGGATGCAAAAAGCACTGGTGGAGCAGCTCAATACCCGTTTTGCCTTCGCGGATATCGCCGACGAGCTGCGCACGGAGATGATCGACCGCAGGCGTGCAGAAGAAAAACTGGTGCAGCTCGCCAATTTCGATTCCCTCACGAGTTTGCCGAACCGAACCCTGTTCGAACAAAGGCTGACCAATGCTGTTATTCGCGCGCGCCGCGTTGACTCACAACTGGCGGTGCTGTTCATGGATCTGGATCGTTTCAAACACATCAACGACTCGCTTGGTCATCACACCGGTGATGAGGTGTTGAAGCGTGTAGCGCAGCGTCTCAAACGTTGCATCGGCGACCGCGATACCGTGGCGCGGTTGTCCGGTGATGAATTCATCGTACTGGTTGAACACCTGGGAAACCGCGAAGATGTCGTGCATCTGGCGGAGCGCATTTTGCACATGATCGCACGGCCCATGTTGCTTAGCGAAACCGAGCTGCGGGTAACATGCAGCGTGGGTATCACCCTCTTGACAGCAGATAGCCCCGACGCCAAGAACCTGCTGGCCAACGCCGATACGGCGCTATACCGCGCCAAACACCGCGGCCGCAACAGCTACCAATTCTTCAGCCCGGACATGCGTGAGGCGGCCCTGCGACGTTTGAAGCGCGAGGTGGAATTGCGCAAGGCGCTGACCCGCGGTGAGTTGGTGCTGCATTACCAGCCGTTGTTCGACATGCAGGATGGCCGCTTGATGGGCCTGGAAGCGCTGCTGCGGTGGCACAGCGGCGAATTCGGTCTGGTACCACCGGCGGAATTCATTCCACTGGCCGAGGAAACCGGCCTCATCATTCCCATTGGAGAATGGGTGCTGCGGGAAGCCTGCAAACAGGCGGTGTACTGGCGCGGGATCTATGGCGACGATTTCCACATGGCGGTGAACCTTTCAGCCCGCCAATTCACCGTACCGGACCTGGCCAGCATGGTGGGACGCATACTCGGCGAGAGCGGCTTACCGGCCCAGGCGTTGCTTCTGGAAATCACCGAAACCGTGGCGCTCTCCAATGAAGAAAACAACCTGAGCGAGTTGCACAAGTTACGTGGCATGGGCATCAATCTGGCGCTGGATGACTTCGGCACCGGTAATTCCTCGTTGGGTTACCTCAAGCGCTTCCCCATTGATGTGCTGAAGCTGGACCAGAGCTTCGTGCGTGATGTGGCCATCAGCCATGAAGATGCCGCCATTGCGCGAGCAACCATCAAGCTTGCGAATTCCCTCAGTATCCGCGTAGTCGCGGAAGGTGTGGAAAACCAGGCGCAACTTGATTGGTTACAGACTGAAAATTGCGAACTCATCCAGGGTTTCCTGCTAAGCGAACCGCTGGATACCCGCGCTTGTGAACAACTTATCATGAGCCGCGCGCGAACGATAAATCCTCCCGTATCGGACAAGGTAAATTGAGGGCGCCTCTAAAAATCGATCTTTTGCTCTCCAGCGTTGTTAAAAATGACCTCACAATCCTCATGTACTAACCGTGTACACTCCGGTTGCTCGGTCATTTTCGCCTAGCCGGAAATCAAAATCTCTGATTTTTAGAGACGCCCTTGATTTCTTGACGAACATCCGGCCTCGGTAACAGCGCATCTGCTACCATGCAGGCACGCTCACCGGAACAAAGCACATGCACCGATGGGGTTTTTCCACGACACGCTGAAATTTCTGGAACCGTACCTTACACAGTACGGCTATCCGGTGATTTTTCTCGTCATTTTCGCCGAGAGCTTCGGGTTACCGTTACCCGGGCAGACGCTATTGATCGCCGCCGCACTGCTGGCGGTACACGCTAAACTCAACATCACACTAGTGCTGCTCACGGCCTTCCTGGCTGCAATCATTGGCGACAGTTGTGGCTATTGGATCGGATATCTGGGCGGACGCCGCTTGATCCTGCGCTTTGGCAAGTACCTGCGCATCGGCGAACCCCAAGTGCGCCGCATGGAGACCACGTTCCTGAAATACGGCGGCTGGTTCGTGACCTTCGCACGTTTCTTCGATGTGCTGCGCCAGGTGAACGGCATCGTGGCCGGCGCTGCCTCCATGCCCTTCAAGCGTTTCCTGGTGTTCAACATCACCGGCGCCGTGCTGTGGGTCACGGTATGGGGCTTGGGCAGCTTCCATCTTGGACGGCATCTGCGCATGTATGCGAATTACTTCGACGAGGTCAGCTTGTATTTCATCATCACGCTCATCGTGCTGCTGGTGCTGCTGTTCCTGTACTTCCTGCGGCGCCGCCTGCGCAACCGAACGGGTTAGCTGCCACTGCCGACACGCTTTCGGCACCGCGAGCCGCACCGATTCACACGCTCCCTTCCTGAGCTATACTTTCAACCCACGTTACTGATTCTGGGAAAACGCCATGAAGAAACTCATTGCCGCGTTCCTCGCCATCCTGCTGCTCGCCGCCTGTAGTAAGACACCTGATAAAACCGTCGCGATCCAGGCCGGCACGCCTGAGGGCAATACCGCCATCATCAAACAGGCCGTCAAACAGCTCTCGATTTCCTGCATCGGCCTCAACCAGAATTCCTATGACTTGATGGACTGGCATGCCACCGTCGCGGCCAATGGCGGCAATCCTTACAACTACCACACCGAAACCTGGGGCTGGAACAAATGGGTGGAAGTGACGGTGGAAGTGCGGCCTACTGCCAACGATCTGCCCAAAGAATGGAATGCGCGTGGTCAGGTATTGAAATACGATATCGGTGGCAGTCCCCAACCTGGTATTGACGGCAAGACCACACTCTCTCAACTCATGTGCGGTACGCTGCCGGTAAGCAACGATCCGGATAATCCCGATACATTTCTGGCAGTACCGGAAATGAAAATCCTTGATCAGTTGAAGTGAGCCTGACATCAAAGGCTTCGGCGTGAACGCTCCGGATTCACGCAGACTCCTGTCCTCGCAGATACCCAGCACGGATTACGGCATCTATCTGCTGGCCATTCCGCTGGTCGTCGTTGTGGCCCTGCTGATCGTGGCGTTGGCATTTCATTCTCTCTTGGGTTTCATCTGGCTGCTGGCCGCTACGACCGTGATCAGCGCGTTTTTTGCGGTCGGTGAAATTTTCCAATCGCACACCGCGTGGGAATCCGGCAGTCCCGTCAAACTCATGCTCGGTTGGTGGGGATTCGTGGCACTCTTGTGGCCGGTTGGCTACCCTGCCTATCTTCTTGGGCGGCGGCGTTTCAAGCTCGATAACTGGTTGCCGGGTGCGCTCATCGTGGAAGTGCTGTTCATCGCCGGCGCCATCCTCGCCGCAGTGATTATCTTCACTGGTTACGGCAAGCCGCCACCGCAGGCCGCAGTGCATGAACAAAAGAACCCAGTGCTGCTCATCGCCGATCCGCACTGGATACCGGACCCGGATGATGTGCAGATCGTGAAGACCGGATATCTGAACAATTGCCTGGAGAAAACCGTAGAACAGGAAGTAAACAGCTTTTTTGCTTCGCCCCATTGGCAGGCCGGTGCTACCTCCAAGGGCCGCGACTTCGTAAACGTCAGCGGCACGGTTACCTATCTTGGCAAACCCACAACGGCTATGTTCCAGTTCCTCATGGACGAGGACAAGCGGGGCTTCAAATATCAAGCCTTCACCGTCAACGAGATACCTCAGACGATCTACGTCGCGGCTTTCACGCTCGCGGAGATGTGTGCCGCCGCCAACCGCGCCCCAATCATGGTGGTGCCACAAGCCCCAGGCGCGTCATAATCACATTACTACGTGGAGTGGCGGCAATTTTCCGACAACAAACCTCAATGGGGGCGTGCTATGAAATTGATACTGATTGTGGGAGTGATACTGGTTACAGCCGGCATCACTGCGGGTTGCGGCAAATCCACGTCCAGCCAACCGGCTGCAACAACGCAACAACCATCGGCGTTGCTAGTAGCTAGCCCGCATTGGATACCGGATTCTGGTGACATCGCCCTGGTAAAAGCCTCGACTCTCGACAATTGCCCGCGAAATACCGTGGAGCAGCAAGTGAACAGTTACATCGGATCACCGCGCTGGGAAGCCGGTGCCGATTCCGCAGGCCGCGATTTCGTCAACGTAAGCGGAATCGTTACCTACCAAGGCAAGCCTGCGACCGCGATGTTTCAATTCCTGATTGACAAGGACAAGCGCGGCTTCAAATATCACGGGTTCGCCATCAACAGCGTGTTGCAACCAGGCTATGTGGCCGCCATGACGCTCAGGGAAATGTGCGCCAGCGCCAGCAAGGCGCCAATCAAAATCATCCACCTTCCCCAGGCGGCCACTAGCTGAGATCCACACCAGATTATGCAGCGCAGAGTTTGGCCATCCGCGGCAGTTCATTCAATGGGCGGTATACGGCCGTGAACAACTGCGCCGCCAATTGAAATTATCGGCATAGGCCTGCACAAGCTTCGGTGCATTCTGGATGTATAACAGGTTTTCCGCATTGTTGTAAGCGGCCGAATATGTGAAGTTGTAGGAACCAGTAATCAGATCCTCACCATCAACGATCATGACTTTGTTATGCGCAATACGAACTGAAGCATCAATCCATACCGGGATGCCTTCCGAAGCGATGACCGCCGCCACCGGCTTGTGGTGTCCATAGCTTTCGGCATCGGTCTTGTCCAGAATCACCTCAACATCCACGCCACGTGCTTTAGCTTGTCCCAGTGCCGTCAGAATGCGCCGGTCGCTGAAACTATAAGCCTGTACCAGAATAGTGTGCCTGGCTGCGGCCAGTGCTTTGAGGATCAACCGTGTGCCGCCGCCTTCGGGCGAGAAATCCACAGTCGCCTGGGCGCCAGCGAGCGTAGTCACGGTCTGAGGCGGATGCGGCAAGGTACAGGATTCTGACAGAATGAAGCGCTGCGCATGACGCTGCGCCAAGGCTGGTGTTGAGATATTAAACGCCACCAGCATAACCAAGCAGACCCTGAGTATCCTTTGATGCATCAGCATGATATGAACTCCGGTGTAGATGCTAGATACTATATCAATCCGTCATAAAACCGATGCTCACCGCTAAACCAACTGTCAGTGAATATATAAACCTAAACACCTCATGCCGAACGTCCTGTTTCTACTGGCCCACAACGACGACGAGTATTTCGTCGCGCTGCGCATGCGCGAGGAAAACCAGCTCGGCAACCAGATAATCGTCGCTTATTTGACGCATGGCAGCGTCCACGGTGTGGACTCATCTGCACGCATGCAGGAAAGCATTAAGTTTCTGACTAAGCTGGAGATCAGGCAGGAAAACATATTGATGATAGGCCGTCGGCAAGACATTCCGGATTCACGACTGCACGAAAGAGTCGCGGATGCGTACCAGGGGCTCAGGGAAGTTCTAGAAAATATCACCATCGAGCGCCTCTACGTCATGGCTTGGGAAGGTGGTCACCCGGATCACGACGCGTGCCATCTAATCGGTGTGGCTTTCGCGCGTCAGCGAAATCTGGAGAAGGTCTACGAATTCCCGGCGTATAGCCGATTCCGTGTCATGCACCCGTTACGCAAGGACTTTGAGCTGCTAGCCGCCGGGACCAGCCGGATGGAAGCTCTCAAAACTCTCATCTCAGGATTCAGTTATCGCAGCCAGCGCAGGACCTTCCTGGCCATGCTGCCAGGTTCCATCGTGCAGTTACTGCTGCTGGGCCATCAGAATTACTGGCTGGTGCCGCAGGGGCGGGATTACAC
>JBOIBD010000131.1:0-7085 GCA_050739415.1 Gammaproteobacteria bacterium
GTTTGAAGGAAATCAGCAAAATACGCGCCCGGCTGGATGAACTGGAAGGCCGCAGAAAATGAATGGCATATATACACTAGGAAACTCGCCGCTGGCCCATCAACTGGGCTGGACGTTGGTGCATTTCCTATGGCAAGGTTTCTTGGTGGGCGCTACTTATACTGGGCTGCGCCATATGTTGCGACGGCAATCGCCCGCAACCCGTTACCATTTGGCCATGAGCACGATGGCAGTGATGGCCGTACTACCGGTCTTCACCTTCATTTATCTTTCACACTCGGCTATGGATGCTATCGCGGACACAACCGTGCGAACACTTGCCAGTGTGACTTCGACGCATATAACACAGGATGTTTCAACACCGCTTTCAATATTTGACCATTTAAAAATCTGGCTACAGCCGATGGTGCCTTGGGTGGTACCTTTGTGGTTGCTGGGCGTATTGTTCATGACACTGCGCGTCTGGCGCGGCTGGCGGCATGCCTACCGTCTGCGTAAAACAGCCGAATTCATTCCACTGCCGGAATGGAACACTGTGGTGGAATCCATATGCAAACTGCTTGGTATTCGCAAACTGGCACAGCTGGCCGTTTCTATCGGCGTCACCGTGCCTTCGGTCATCGGCTGGCTCAAACCCGTTATCCTGCTCCCGCCCAGTGTCATTGCGGGCCTAACCCCGCTGCAGATGGAATTGATCTTGGCCCACGAACTAGCCCATATCCGCCGGCAGGATTATCTGTGGAACATGCTGCAGATGATGGTGGAAACATTACTATTTTATCATCCGGTGGTCCGATGGATTTCGCTCCAGGCGCGCCTAGAGCGTGAGCAATGCTGTGACGACATGGTAGTAAGGCTACATGGCAACGCCATTGAGTACGTGCGTGCACTCACAGAACTTGAAAGTCTGCGCCAGCCGCATGTCGTATTGGTACTGGGTGCGAATGGCGGACAAGTCTTGGATCGAGTTCAGCGTCTCTTGGGCCAGCCACTCAACAATGCGGCCAGGCCTTGGCTGCCACTATTGCTGGCAACTGGGATGCTGCTTGCGGGCAGCCTCATGTCAGTCGTACACCAAAACTTTCCGCAAATATCAGCCTTGTCTACCAAATATACAATCATGGGCAAGCGCAAACATATCCCAGGGGAGCGTGCGAGGTCCTCCGTGTTATATATAGCACCTACCCGAATGCGCACCGTAGCATTAACGCGGCCCACGCTGCAGCCCGTACAATTATTCAATAGATCGTCCAACAGGCCATTAGACAGCCTATCCGCAATATCGATGCCGACTCAACGAGAGATGGCGATACCAGCGACTGTCCCGACTGCTACACATGACACGTCAACCCCGCGCCGTACTGGGGGTGAAGTCATTGCGCGCTACTCTCCGCGGTATCCTTCTATCGCTATGGAACGCGGAGTCGAAGGCGCTGCAACCGTGACATTCATCTTGACAGCACAAGGCAAGGTATCCGACGCACGTGTGACTCGGGTAACCGGCTCACGTCTTTTCGGACCGGCTGCCGTAAATGCATTAAGTAAGTGGACATTTACTCCTGTCACAGTGGCCGGTGCTCCGGTGCAGCAACATATGTCGGTGGAATTTGTCTACAAATTGAACAATTCAGCAACCAGAAGAGGATCTTGCAAAATCCCTATGGGTTATCACGTTTGCATCAACTGAGCCCCAGGCACGCACCGCTTCGGAGGTTCTGTTACGGCAGTTGTATTGCAAGTGTCGGGCTTCAGTCAGCGTCGGTAGCAACGGCAATCGGCTAGGACACCCACGCTCGTGCATTTCTGAATAGCCGCAGCCACGGCGAATCTTCTTCCCAGTCGTGCGGATGCCAGGACATTTGCAGTGTACGAATCGTCCGCTCCGGATGCGGCATCAACAAGGTGTAGCGGCCATCGGTATTGGTAATGCCAGCGATACCAAGTGGTGAACCGTTGGGGCAGGCAGGATAGTGCTCTGTGACCCGCTCATGGTTATCCACGAAGCGCAGCGCCACGCGACCACTGGTCAGTAGCTGTTGTGCGCCTTCTGGCCGGGTAAATTCCGCGCGGCCTTCACCGTGAGCCACGACAATCGGTAGCACCGAGCCTTCCATGCTTTTTAAAAACAACGAGGCCGAAGGCTGAATCTCCACCAGACTCAAGCGGCCTTCGAACTGTTCCGAAACGTTGCGTACGAAACGCGGCCAGCCCACCGTGCCAGGGATGAGATCGCCTAGCGCCGCCATCATCTGGCAGCCGTTACAGACGCCCAGACCGAAGCTGTCATCCCGGTCAAAGAAACGTCCAAACTCATCGCGTGCACGTGGATTGAACAGGATGGATTTGGCCCAGCCCTGCCCAGCACCCAGAACATCGCCGTAGGAAAACCCGCCGCATGTCACGATACCGGTATATTCCGCCAGGCTCACACGGCCCGAGAAAATGTCAGTCATGTGCACATCCACGGCGGCAAAGCCGGCACGATCAAACGCGGCTGCCATTTCCGTCTGACCGTTCACGCCTTGCTCCCGCAGAACCGCAACGCGTGGGCGCAAGCCCTGATTGATATAGGGTGCAGCCACATCATCGGTTGGATCAAAATTGAGCCGCGCATGCAGTCCGGGATTCTCTGCCAACTTGGATTCGAATTCCTGTTGTGCAGCTTCCGGATTGTCCCGCAATTGTTGCATATGGAAGCTCGTCTCACTCCAAGCCTTGTGGAGTTCAACCCGCTCGGCTTCCAATGCTGTTTGATTGCCGTGACTGAACACAATCCGGCCATGATCCTGCGGCGTACCCAGTACCAGCACATTCAGCAGACCGTGACCGGCAAGTATCCGTTGCACCGGCAAAACATCTGACTCGCGCACTTGGATAACCGCACCGGCCTCCTCGGCAAACATGGCCGCCACCGTGTCGTCCCCGAGATCATCCAGTCGCACCGTGAGACCGCAATGGGAAGCAAATGCCATCTCGCACAGAGTAACGAATACGCCACCGTCGGAGCGGTCGTGATACGCCAGCAAACGACCGGCGATATTCAATTCCTGTATGACCGCAAAAAACCCGTGTAAGCTTGCGGCACTGTCCAGATCCGGGACAGCTCCATGCGTCTGCCCGTACACCTGCGCGAGACAAGAACCTCCCAATCGGTTCTTGCCACCGCCAAGATCAATCAGCAGCAACTTGGTCTCGCCAGCGTCCAGCCGCAGTTGCGGTGTCAAGGTGCGGCGCACATCGTTCACCGGTGTGAATGCCGATATGACAAGCGATAACGGTGCCACCATGCATCGGGATTCCCCGTCCTGCTCCCACACAGTTTGCATAGACAGAGAATCCTTGCCCACGGGAATCGCGATACTCAGCGCCACACACAACTCACTCACGGCTTTCACCGTGTCGTAGAGCGCTGCATCCTCGCCGGGATATCCA
The DNA here is from genome assembly GCA_050739415.1 of Gammaproteobacteria bacterium. Lineage (GTDB taxonomy): Bacteria > Pseudomonadota > Gammaproteobacteria > Natronospirales > REEB76 > REEB76. Next base: position 3,433 of record JBOIBD010000131.1, read on the forward strand.
CAAGCGGCCATCCAGTTGGCCGACAAGCGCACATTTTCAAGCGCGCCGATATCGGCAGCCGCGATGTTGGTAATGGCTTCCGTAACCGCCATGCGGCCCGAAGCGGGTGCATTGGTCATGGCTGACAGCGTGCGCTCGCCCACAGCCATGGCCTCGCCATGAAAGCCGTCGTAACTCGCGGCCGTCACTGCGAGATCGCTCACCGGTACTTGCCATGGACCCACCATCTGGTCCCGGCACACCAGTCCGCCCACGCTGCGATCACCGATGGTGATAAGGAATCCCTTGTCGGCCACCGCGGGCAGGTGCAGCACGCGCAAAGCTGCCTCGCGCAGGTCGATGTTCGAGCTATCGAAAAAACCGGTTTCCCGCTTGATGCGTTGTACTTCCCGCAGCACCTTTGGCGGTTTGCCGAACAGCACGTCCATGTCCATATTCACAGGCTGATTCTTGAAATGCGCATCCACCACCACCAGCGAATGCTCGCCGGTAGCCTCGCCGATAACTGCGAACGGACAACGTTCCCGCTCACAGATACGCTCGAACTCTGCAAGACGTTCAGTCGTTACCGCCAGCACATAGCGCTCCTGCGCTTCATTGCACCATATTTCCATAGGTGACATGCCGGGCTCGTCGCTGGGCACGCTGCGCAGATCTACCACGCCGCCGCGCCGGCTCGCCTCCAGGATTTCCGGTACGGCATTCGACAATCCGCCGGCGCCCACATCGTGAATTGAGACAATCGGATTGGCCGCGCCCAGCGCCCAGCAAGTATCAATAACTTCCTGCGCGCGCCGCTGAATTTCCGGATTGCCGCGTTGCACCGAAGCAAAATCCAAATCTTCGACACTCGCGCCACTGGTCAGGCTGGAAGCCGCGCCCCCACCCAAGCCGATCTTCATGGCCGGCCCGCCCAGCACAATGATCTTTGCGCCTGCAGGTAAAGTTTGCTTTTCCACATCAACGGCTCGGATGTTGCCCAGACCACCGGCAATCATGATGGGTTTGTGATATCCACGCAGGATTCCGTTCACGTCCTGCTCGAAGGTGCGAAAATAACCGTTCAAGGCCGGCCGACCGAATTCATTGTTGAACGAGGCCGCGCCAATCGGGCCTTCCAGCATAATGTCCAACGCCGAAGCGATGCGCGCGGGTTTGCCGTAATCTTTTTCCCAGGGTTGCACAAAACCAGGGATACGCAGATTGGAAACCGAAAAACCCGTGAGCCCTGCCTTGGGTTTAGCGCCACGGCCGGTGGCGCCTTCGTCGCGGATTTCACCGCCTGCGCCGGTGGCCGCACCTGGAAACGGTGAGATAGCGGTGGGATGGTTGTGGGTTTCCACTTTCATGAGGATGTGCACGGGTTCCTCAACGCGTGTATAGACTTTGTCGGCCGGGCGCGGGAAAAACCGATCACCTTTGTGGCCTTCGATGACGGAGGCGTTGTCACGATAGGCTAAAAGTACACCCTTGAAGTTGTGTTCATGGGTGCGTCGTATCATGTCGAACAGTGAAACCGTTTGCGGTTCGCCGTCTATAACCCAGTCACCGCGAAAGATCTTGTGGCGACAGTGTTCAGAGTTCGCCTGGGCGAACATCATGAGTTCGGCATCGGTAGGATTGCGTTTGAGCTTCCTGAAATTTCCGAGTAGATACTCCATCTCATCTTCTGAGAGTGCAAAACCGGATTCATGATTTGCCTGTTTCAATGCCCGCAGCCCGCTCTTGAGAATATTGACGGTCTTGAGTGCGGCGGGTTTGGCCTGCTGGAAAAGCCCGATGGCTTCATCCGCATCGAACAGCACCGTCTGGGTCATGCGGTCGTGCAGAACGTGAGCGAGTCGCATCAATTGCGAGCACTGCAGCGGTGCTCCAGCATGACTGAGATATATGGCGATGCCCCGCTCAATGCGGCGGATGGTGTTCAGGCCACTATTGTGCGCGATGTCTGTAGCTTTGCTGGCCCAGGGCGAAACCGTGCCAAAACGTGGTACGCACAACAGCATTGAACCGGAGGGTATTTGTTCGGCTGGCGGCGAGCCTTCGGCCAGCAATTCATGCAGTATGCGTTCTTCGCTCGCGTCCAGGGCCTCAGGTGTATCTATAAAATAACGGAATTCGGCGGAGAGCCCAGACACGTTCGGCACGAGTGTCCGCAGATTAGCCAGCAGTTTCTGGATGCGGAACTCAGAAAGTGCCGGGCCACCACGGAACTGCAGCATGATTGGTCCTGGAGCGAGAACGGACGCGTATTTTACCGGAAGGCAGTCACAGCCTCCAGTTCAGGTGAATTCCCGCCAGCCAAGTCCCTGATCCTGAGTGGCAACCTGAATCCAATCACTTTCGCAATCCATCGCTTCCGCAAGCACTGTACGGACCAAGTCCGGTGTATTGTTCTTCTCGCTCAGATGGGCTGCCACCAGATGCTGAAAATGTGTGCAGTCCAGGCTGGCCAACAATCCCGCCGCCTGGGTATTGCTCAGATGTCCCAGTGGACCGCCGACACGTGATTTAAGTTGTGTCGGATACGGTCCGTTTTCCAGCATCTCGCGGTCGTGGTTGCATTCGAGGACAAGCCCGTCGCAGCCATCCAGCAGACGCTGTATATGGCTGGTGATACTGCCGGTATCAGTCAGCACGCCCAATTTTCGGTTGCCATCCGTGAAAACGAACTGGGTCGGTTCGCGTGCATCGTGCGGCACCGTGAGCGGTGTGACCATGAGATCGCCCAGTGGAAAATCTGACTGTGGATCGAATAGCTCCGCCTCCTTGAGGCCGATCTTCCCACAACCCGCAAGCGTGCCCTGTGTGCAATGGACGGGAATGCCGTAACGACCGGCGAATCTCACGACGCCGCTCACATGATCCGCGTGCTCATGCGTGATCAGGATGGCGTTGATTTCCGCAGGGGTACTATCGAGACGTGCCAGACGTGAGATCGTCTCAGTCACCGAGAAGCCACAATCCACCATGATACAAGTGTCACCGGATTGAACCAGTGTGGCGTTACCGCGGCTGCCGCTGCCAAGCGAGGCGAAGCGCACTATCTATACATCCAGACTTTGGAAATTGAAACGGCATACTTCATTTTTTGTGCGAACTGCCGGGGGTATACACCGGCATGGGGAACGGCGTCACATTGGAGGTGCCTTCGAGCGCAGTGATCTTGGCAGTGCCTTCGTGCGCTACCTCATCTATGCGCACCACGGTATGCATCGGGATATATGTGCGTTTCACGTCGGCAAATTCATCCTTCAACTTCTCCTCGCTCGGATCCAGAACCACGCTGGAGCGTTCGCCGAACACCAGCTGCTCGATCTCGATGAACCCCCAGAAACCGTCTTGGCTGACCTTGCGGGCATAGACCTCGTAGATCTTGCCCTGGTTCATGAAAATTACTTTGTAGATGTGGCGGGTAGCCATATGTGTCACCGAATGGATATGAAGAATTCTAGCGATGAAACCCGTCTAGCGCCACAAAAAGCTGCGGTCCGGCAGCATCGTAGGATAAAATGCGCATCCATTGGAGAGGTACCGAAGCGGTCACAACGGCACCGACTCGAAATCGGTTGGGGGCTAACCGCCCCACGTGGGTTCGAATCCCACCCTCTCCGCCATTTTCAAACACCAGCGCAACCTCTCTGACAAAACAG